>SFEV01000042.1 GCA_004557975.1 Lachnospiraceae bacterium | reverse complement strand
TTTATTATTTATTCTTCTTTTAGGATTTATTTTTGTTGGTCTGCCGATAGGATTTTCTATTCTTTTATCCAGCACCATGTTCCTGCAGATTACCAGTTTAAAACCATTGATAGTTGTAGCACAGAAAATTGCTCTTGGTCTGGATTCTACGTCATTGCTTGCAATTCCGCTCTTCACCCTGATGGGGTATATCATGGAGCAGTGCGGTCTTTCCAAACGATTGATTGACTGGGTATATGCGATGTTCGGAAGATTTCGTGGAGCAATGGGGATTGTGACCATCATATGCTGTACCATTTTTGCGGCACTGTCAGGATCCGGTCCGGCTACAGTAGCAGCAATTGGATCGATTCTGATTCCTGCAATGATTGAGAATGGTTATGAGAAGAAAACAGCAGCAGGGTTGACTGCTATGGCTGGTGCGTTGGGGCCGATTATCCCACCGAGCATTATTATGATCGTTTATGCAACAACAATGAACGTTTCTATTACCAAAATGTTTATGGGTGGTGTCCTGCCGGGACTTTTGATCGCATTATGTCTTTGTGTTGCAAATATACTTGTTACTAAAAAAATGCCGCTTATCGTTAATACGAATAAAGCATCTTTTAAAGAAATACTGAGAGTTACATGGAAAGCATTGCCCACACTTTTTTTGCCCATTCTGATTCTTGGAGGAATTTATGGAGGTATCTTCACGCCTACAGAATCTGCTACTGCTGGTGTTATATACAGTCTGATCCTTGCACTTATTTATAAGAAGCTGAGCGTAAAGACTTTTGTAGAGTCCTTAAAGAAGACGATTATTACATCAGCAATGATCTGTTTCTTGATCGGCAGTGCAGCAGTATTTTGCTGGATCCTTTCTACTACACAGATTCCAACAAAGATTGCAAACTATGTAGTTCCGCTCTTGGACGGAAATATTGTTCTCTATTGGATCTTGCTGGTAGGTATTCTGATGTTTATTGGCTGTCTGATGGAAGGTCTTGCAAGTGTTGTTATGCTTGCTCCGGTGCTTGCACCGATTGGTCTTGCGATGGGCATTAATGAGATCCAGCTTGGTGTGGTTTTCTGTATCACACTGATTGTAGGATTTGTTACTCCGCCGTTTGGAGCGAATCTGTTTACGGTAGTAGGTTTGACAAAACAGCCCTTTGGCGATGTTGTAGTCGGAGTACTTCCGTTCCTGATCGCTACGTTTATTGCGTTGATTCTTTGTATTGTTTTTCCACCGATTATTACATTCCTTCCGGGACTGGTTGCTTAGTTGGGAAATGGTACTATTTTCAGGAGGCTAATACATGAAAGACTATTTACAGGGAGCATATGACCTTCATATTCATTGTGGTCCGGATGTGCTGCCACGAAAAGTGACTGCACTTGAGATGGCAAAAAGAGCAGTGGACTGCGGCATGAAAGGATTTGCAATCAAATCTCATTATGCACAGACCTGTCTGCAGGCTGCTGCCGTGCGTGATAATTATTCGAAATGCAATGCGGTTGGAACGCTGGTATTAAACTCCGCAGTAGGCGGAACAAATCCAATGGCAGTGGAGACCGCTGCACGTATGGGGGCAAGGATCATCTGGTGCCCAACCTTTGATTCACCGGGACAGAGAGATTATTATCTGAAAAATCTGCCGCAGTACATCGGAATGCAGAAAAAGTTTCTGGACAATCAGATTGAGGTGCCGGCAGTTCCGCTGGTGGATGCGAATGGTGAACTCCTGGAAGCAATGAAGATTATCCTGGCACTTGCCAAAGAGTACAAAATAGCAGTTGGTACCGGTCATATTTCCCATGAAGAGACTTTCGCTCTGGCAAAGGAAGCAGAGAGAATAGGATTTAAGAAATTGATTATTACTCATGCTGATTGGGAATTTACACATTACAGTGTAGAAGAACAGAAAGCACTGGCTGAAATGGGTGCTTATATTGAACATTCCTATACCTCACCAGCAGAGGGAGCAGTACCATGGGAACAGGTATTCAGGGAAATACGGGAAATTGGTGTGGATCATTGCTTTATTACTACGGATCTGGGAAAAATGGCCGGAGATTATCCGGATATCGGTTTGGCTGATTATGCGAAACGGTTATCGGACGGTGGTTTTTCGGATGAGGAAATAGGGATTATGATGCGGGAGGTTCCTGCTTATCTGATTGAAGGATAGAATTATTACTGGAGGGTAACAATGAATTTATTTGATAATACACTCCGTGACGGAGGAAATGTTGTAGGACATGGTTTTTCTATTGAACTGACAAAAAGTATTATTTCAGGTCTCTTAAATGCCGGCATTAAAGATATCGAAATGGGTAACTGTAAAGGTCTGGGTGCCTATGATCTGCTGAATGCGACGAACTGCCCGTCGGATGAGGAGTATCTGGAAGCGGTTCAGCCGTACCTTCGGGACGGACATATTGGTATGTTTATGCTTGCAAAATGTGCAGATAAAGATAAGATACGTGCAGCAAAGGAAGCAGGGATTGCATTTCTTCGCGTAGGCGCAAATGCAAGTGATGGTGCCGGAGCAGTTAAGGCCGTGGAAATGGTAAAGGAAGCAGGTTTTCTTTGCCGTTATTCTATGATGAAGGCATATGTGTCCACACCGGAAGAACTTGCGGCCGAAGCAAAAATGCTTCAGGATGCCGGCGTAGATAAAATTACCATTATGGATTCTGCAGGAACAATGTATCCGCAGGAAGCAGAAGATTATGTAAAAGCATTGAAAGAAAAGGTTACGATACCGGTAGGTTTCCATGGCCACAGCAATCTTGGTCTTTCACAGGCCAATGCGATCTGTGCAGTGGCAGCCGGTGCAGATGAGATTGACTGTGGATTGCTTGGTATGGCAAGAAGTGCAGGTAACTGCGCAACAGAACTGGCAGCAGCTACTCTGAAAAAGCAGGGCTATCTGGAAGAAGTTGATCTTTATAAACTGCTTAATTATCTGAATGATGAGCTGATACCGGCAATGAATGCGTACAATTATCATGTGGCAGTAACTCCGGTAGACTTGATGTTAGGTCTTTCAGGATGCCATTCAAACTTCCTGGGTGTGTTCCGGAAGATAGCAGCAGAAGAAAAAGTATCCTTATTGAAGCTAATTGCTGAAGTATCCGCAGTGGACAGAAAAAATCCGTCGGAAGAACTGCTTCGTAAAGTGGCATCACAGTTAAAGTAGTGGACAATATAGGGGGGGGAGTTCTGTTGATTCTGGTTTGAGTCATAGGTTCTGCCCCTTAATGTTTTTTTAATTATTAATAAACCAAGATTAACTGGAATTTGAGAAATACATTTGTTGGATGGTAGTTTCCATGTTTTACTTTGAAAATGTCCTTTCTTTAAAAAATTTGAAATATAGTAAATATATCGCTATAAATCAGTAAATTACGCAATTTTTATCAAAGAAGGTTATTTCTCCGGATTGATTCTAAATCAATCCGGCTTTTTTTGTATATAATAATTGACTGCTCTGCGGTTGACTTTACAGGAAGAACCGATGCGGAAGATATTAATACTTCCATCATGCAGAAGATCGTAGGAACGGTTTCTTCCAATAGAAAGATATTCAGTTAATTCCGGTGCGATCATTATTTCATTTTCCCACGGGTACTATTTGAAATTTGATTGAATATAGATATATTTGGGTTGAAATGACGTCTTCAATATACTATGCAAGCATTCTTCTTATCTACTTAAAATCTTCATTTCTTGGAATTGTTGGGGTGTTGAAACCCTTCTTGATAATATAAATCTTGAGGAATTTCAAAATAATGCCAATAAGATCTATCTGGAAATGATAAAAAATAGGTTGAAAAAATCAAACAAAAAACCACTTTTATTTATCTAAGAAATGGATTGTGATGCAGCGAATCAGGCAGTATTGTTTGCAGAAGTTGATGTATAGAGGCAGACTGCCGGTCCATGTGCGTTGCCTGATAGATGAGGCGGCCAACATGGTGCAGCAGAGGATTAAGGGTAATGCCTGTTGATAATTATCTTGTATTTTATATTTCAATAAGGATGCAGGAAGCCGTTTATTCTGAGAAGAGTAAACGGCTTTTGTCTCCTACTATGTAATTACACATTTCGACAGGTGTCTGCAATATGTTACAAACTTTCTGAAAAACAAAGTTTATAGTATCAATTTCACAAACTTGATTTCAGACGGAGTTTGTGATATGATTTTAAGCGAAAGGTGGTGCTTTCTTTATGCAAAAAACAACGCTGCGAAAACGTGATCTCTATCTGAATCGGATTATCTCATTCCAGGATACCGAAATGATCAAGGTCATGACCGGTATCCGGCGCTGTGGAAAATCCAGCTTGATGAAGCTGATGGCGGAGCATTTGCGGGATACCGGAATAACGGACGACCAAATTATCGAAATGAACTTTGAGTCTATGAGTATTCCGGATATGGATGCAAGAGGATTTTATGAGTATGTCAAAGCGCGCATTTGTCCTGATAAACGAACATACCTTTTTTTTGATGAGGTGCAGAAGGTACGTGGCTGGGAAAATGCGGTCAACTCTTTCAGGGTAGACTTTGACTGCGATATATATATCACGGGTTCCAATGCCTATCTGCTTTCTTCTGAACTTTCCACTTACCTGTCCGGACGATATGTGGAAATCAATGTGCTGCCACTATCTTTTAAAGAATTTCTGGAATTCCATGACTATACCCTGACGGAACGGAAGTCACCTGCAGGCGGTGTAAGAAAGCGAATCACAGATACAGAGGGTGAAATTTATGATGTAAAAGAACTTTTTGACGCCTATGCCAGATTTGGCGGTATGCCCATGCTGGCAGATGTGGGTTTGGAAATTGACCGGGTGACAGCCGCTTTAGATGGTGTCTATTCCGCTGCCGTTATTAATGACATCCTGGAACGGGAAAAGAGAAAAGGTCGGCGAAATATCACAGACCCTGTGCTGCTGAGAAAAATCATCTTGTTTTTGGCGGACAATATTGGTAATAACACTTCTGCCACCTCCATTGGAAACACCCTGGTCAGTGAGGGCCTTTTGGAGAATGGAACCCGTAAGACAAAGCCTGCAGTACAGACAATTCAGGCGTATATCGAAGCTCTGACAGAAGCCTATATCTTCTATGAAATCAGGCGCTTTGACATAAAAGGTAAGGAGTATCTGCGCACGCTGGGCAAATATTATATTGTGGACATTGGTCTGAGAAATTACCTGCTGGGTTATCGTGACGGTGACAGCGGACATATTCTGGAGAATATCATCTACTTTGAACTGCTGCGCCGTGGTTATGATGTAGCCATCGGCAAAGTTGATAACCAGGAAGTTGACTTTATTGCCACTAAAGCAGACGAGAAAAAATATATCCAGGTTACAGAATCAATGAACGCTCCGGAAACAAGAGAGCGAGAGCTTGCGCCTCTGCGTAAAATCCGGGATAGTTACGAAAAAATAGTCATTGCCCTGGAGTGTAATCTTTCCCAGACACAGGATGGAATTAAAATTATCAGAGCGTTGGATTTCCTTCTGGAATGACAGATTGCGAATCGTACTTTGGAGGAAGAAATGAAAAAACTTGATATTGGAATTCTCGCCCATGTGGATGCGGGAAAGACGACTCTGGCGGAGGCGATCCTGTATCTGTCCGGCAGTATCAGGAAGCCTGGCAGAGTGGATCACCAGGATGCTTTTCTGGACAATTTTGAGCTGGAACGGTCCCGGGGCATTACGATTTTTTCAAAACAGGCGGAGCTTATGCTGGGAGATGTGCAGGTGACGCTGCTGGATACACCGGGCCACGTGGATTTTTCGGCAGAGATGGAGCGGACACTCCAGGTGCTCGACTATGCGGTGCTGCTTATCAGCGGAGCCGACGGTGTGCAGGGTCACGTGGAGACTCTGTGGAGGCTGCTGGACCGGTATCAGATCCCGGTCTTTCTGTTTGTCAACAAGATGGATCAGCCGGGGACGGACCGGGATGCGCTGCTCAAGGAGATAACAGAGCGTCTGGACGGGCGCTGCCTGGCCTTTGACGGTGATATGCAGGATGAAAGCTTTCTGGAGAATCTGGCGATGTGCGACGAGAAGGTTCTGGAGCAGTATCTCGAGAGCGGAGAGATCGATGCAAAGGAGATCAGGAGGCTGATTCTGGAGCGGAAGGTATTCCCGTGTTATTTCGGTTCTGCACTGAAGATACAGGGGGTACAGGAGCTGCTGGACGGTGTCTGTGCATACAGTGTACAGAAGCAGTATCCGGATACCTTTGGTGCCCGTGTCTACAAAATCACGCGTGACCAGCAGGGCAGCCGTCTGACTCACCTGAAGATTACGGGAGGTTCCCTGAAGGTCAGGGAGCTGCTGACAAATCGCCGGAGTGATGCGGACGGCCAGGAAATCTGGGAAGAAAAGGTGAATCAGATCAGGATATATTCCGGCTCCGGATTCCGGACGGTGCAGGAGGCTGCAGCGGGTGAAATCTGTGCAGTGACAGGTCTGGAGCATACGTTTGCGGGGGAAGGGCTTGGCTGCGAGACGGAGGCTGAGCTTCCGGTCCTGGAGCCGGTTCTGTCCTATCGCATTGAGCTTCCGTCGGATATGGATGTCCATCAGGCGTTTATAAAACTCCGTATGCTGGAGGAGGAGGAACCTCAGCTCCATATTGTGTGGGATGAACAGCACGGGGAAATCCACGCCCAGCTGATGGGAGAGGTACAGACAGAGGTTCTGAAAAATATTGTCAAAGAGCGTTTTGGATTCCTGATTGCGTTCGGCACGGGAAATATTGTATATAAAGAGACAATCCGCAGCGCGGTGGAGGGAGTCGGTCATTTTGAACCGCTGCGGCACTATGCGGAGACACATCTTCTGCTGGAGCCGGGAGAGCGTGGAAGCGGCATGCAGTTCTTTACCGTGTGCAGTGAGGATGTGCTGGACCGCAACTGGCAGAGGCTGATTCTGACTCATCTTGAGGAGAAACGACATCGCGGTGTTCTGACGGGATCGGAGATTACGGATATGCGTATCACGCTGCTTACAGGCCGTGCCCACCAGAAGCACACGGAGGGCGGGGATTTCCGCCAGGCGACGTACCGTGCCGTGCGTGGTCGGGAGCGACGGCGAAGTGCTGCTGGAGCCGGTTTATGCGTTCCGGATGGAGATTCCGGCAGAGACGGTCGGAAGAGCGCTTACCGATATTCAGAAAATGAGCGGTTCTTTCGACCCTCCCGTGATTGAGGGTGAGATGGCAGTGATTACAGGAAAAGCGCCGGTGATCACGATGCGCGGTTATCAGACGGAGCTGGTATCATACACGAGGGGGCGCGGCAGACTCTTCTGCAGTCTGAAGGGGTACGAGGAATGCCACAATGCCCGGGAAGTCATTGAGGCGTACGGTTACGATCCGGAGGGGGATCCTGAGAATCCCACAGGCTCCGTATTCTGTGCGCACGGGGCGGGCTTTGTCGTAAACTGGGATCAGGTGCGGGACTATATGCATGTGGAGAGCGGCTGGAATCCGGATGATCCGGACAGCGTATCCGGTCAGGAAAAGGAAGAAGCTGCGCCGCGTCCGAAAGCAGCACGGTATCCTGACGGCAGCGGTGGAAAGCTCAGGTATCCGACCGGCAGCTCGTCCAGTGTCTATGCGGATGAGAAGGAACTGGAGGAGATTTTCCTGCGCACGTATGGCGGCAGTGAAAATCGGGAGCGGAAGCGTTTCCTGCGCAGGCATGCTCCTGAGCCTGTGTATAATCGCCGTTCATCTGTGAAGGAAGCGCAGGAGGAATGTCTGCTGGTGGACGGCTACAATATTATTTTTGCGTGGGATGAGCTGAAAGATCTGGCCAGGGTAAATATAGAAGGTGCGCGTGGCAGGCTGATGGACATCCTGTGCAATTATCAGGGTTATAAAAAGTGCCATCTGATTGCGGTGTTTGATGCCTATAAAGTACCGGGGAACAGAGGAGAGGTGCAGAAATATCACAATATTTATGTGGTGTATACGAAGGAGGCCGAGACGGCTGATCAATATATAGAGAAGACGGTGCGCGAGATCGGAAAAAAATATCACGTGACAGTGGCCACATCCGATGCGCTGGAGCAGGTGATCATCCTCGGAGCAGGAGCTGTCCGCATGTCAGCGAAGGGACTGCAGGAGGAGATTCAGCTTATGAACAGGGAGATCAGGGAGAACTACCTGGATCGTCCGCAGCAGGGAGGCAAAAATTATCTGCTGGACCATATGCCTGCGGTGGATTCTGAAAAACTTCGGGAGAGATCATCCCATGAGGAGGGATGACGTCAAAACAGGCATCATCTGATAAAGACGATGCCTGTTTTGACGGGAAACTGAACTCATGTGGTCAGTTTTCGGAATCGGAATCGGAGACAGATTTCTGTATCCGCTTATTTTCGTACATGTTCCGGTCGGCGCGCTTCATGGTGTCGGCTATGGAGCCATCTTCCTCAGATGTAATGGCGATGCCGGTGGCTATACCGCAGAGCGGTGAGATATGGCGGCATTTTTCGAGCACCAGATCAGAGAACAGACGCTCCAGTCTTTTCAGCTCCTGTTCGGAAATATAATTTCCCCAGAACAGGAATTCATCGCCGCCGAGACGGTAACAGTTGCCTCGGGTGTGGAAAACCTCCTGCATTGCTTCGGCACATGCGACGATATATGCATCTCCTGCCTGGTGCCCCAGCGTGTCATTTACTGTCTTCAGATTATTCAGGTCCGCCATAATCAGGACGTCATGGTTCCCCGGTGTCCAGGCTATTTCACGCTCCATAAAGGAACGTCTGTTGCGGCATCCGGTCATCTGATCCGTGTAGGACAGCGTACGGTAATAAGATGCTTTCAGTCCCGTGGCGAAGAGCTCCATGGCCTGGCTGATGGAAAATATACTGATGATGATATAAAATGCAAAAATCCCTGTACGGAAGAAGTTGCCGAAATACATTTTCAGATCTATCAGGTCATAAATCAGTTCAATACAGGAAAAGACAGACAGCACTGTCATTGCAAGTGTCATGGGGAGAATTTTCCTGTTTTTATTATGCAGAAAATCCCGAAAAATAAGAAGCGGTATCGACAGGCACGGAATCATCAGAATCACCATGGATACATTGAGCATTTCTATAAAATCGCGGATCCCTGATACCTGAAGAATAAGCAGCAGGAATACATAGGCTTCCATAAGGTATGCCTCTGCCATGCACAAACGCCGGTATGGAAATCCCGGCAGATCGGCTACAATATACAGCAGCGGAACAGGAAGCAGATAAAGTGCAAGAATGGTGAGGTGGAGCCATGCCACCATTCTGCCGGTAAAAAACTGCAGCATCTGACTTTCACCGAGCATCCAGATCCCTGCCAGAATACCGAAAATACTGAGCAGGAGAAACTGCCTGTTTAATATTTTCCTTGTCCTGTACAGCATATAGAACAGCAGCATCAGAAAGCTCAGGAAAAACAGGAGTAATGTAAGAACAAAGCTGTTCCCGCGAATATGAATGATGTGATACAACAAAGCCGACTTTGTGCCCAGGTAGATGGGATTCAACTGTCCCTGATAAAGTGCGTAGGGTGAAGATAACTCGATACGCAGTTCTTTATTGTACCAATTTTCAGGGAGCCGCGCGATGATCCAGCTGCTGCCCGGTGATTTGCCGGAAAGCGGCAGGGAGGATGCAGCCTGCTCCTGCTCCCGGATGAGGTCTCCGTCGATCCAGATACGTACACTTGCCTGAGAGGCACGAAAGCACAGACAGTTGGCAAACTGTGTACCCTGGTCCGGCAAAGTGGCAGATACTGTCACAGTTCCGGTCTCATCACACGGAAACTGAGCGGGAAGCTCTGAAGCGCAGGGGTTTCCCTCACTGTCATACCAGACGGTATTCAGTTCGTGCACATCCTCAGTGTTAAAAGAATCAGTGACAGGGCTGGTTATCCATGAGACACCAAGAAAGAATATGATCAGAAGAATAAATACAGTAAAAAAGATACGGCGTATCATGCGTAATGTATTATGTCTGTTCATGTGATGGACCTCCATCTTCTTTTACCATATGTGAATGTGAAAAAAGCATTTCTCTTTCTGGATAAGTATACATTAATACAACGAAAATTAGAATAGGACAAATCCTATTTTTTTCGTAATTTTTTGTGAACTTGACACGGGAGCTGCAGTGTATTTTTGAGTGAATTGATGTATAATAAGGACATACTTCAGTTGATATTTGACAGAGAGAGGGATGGTAAACGTGAATTTTTATGAGAGAGCACTGGAATTAAAGGATGAGACCGTTGCAAACCGCCGCTATTTCCATACAAATGCGGAGGTTGGGCTGAATATGCCGAAAGCTCAGGCGTACGTGATGCAGAAGCTTAAGGAGTACGGACTGGAGCCGCAGATCTGCGGACACGGTGTGACTGCCACGCTGGGGAGCGGAGGAAAGGTGCTGCTGCTTCGCGCCGATATGGATGCGCTGCCGATGCCGGAGGAGAGCGGAGAACCCTTTGCGTGTAAAACAGGGACGGAGGCACACGCCTGCGGACATGATTTCCATGCGGCGATGCTGCTGACGGCGGCGATGCTGCTTCGGGAGAATGAATCCCTCCTGAAAGGTACGGTTAAGCTGATGTTCCAGCCGGCGGAGGAGACCTTTGAGGGCAGCAAGGATATGCTGGAGGCAGGTATTCTTGAGAATCCGCCTGTGGATGCGGCGCTTGCCTTTCATGTGGCAGCGGGACAGCTTCCGGAGGGACTGTTCATGTACAATGATAAGGACGCCATGATGTTCTCTGTGGACGGCTTTAAGATTACCATTTACGGAAAGGGAGCCCACGGAGCGTATCCGCAGAACAGTATTGACCCGATCAACATCGGTGTACACATTCATCTGGCACTGCAGGAGCTGATCGCGCGGGAGAGCAATCCCTCTGACGCGTGCCTTCTGACTATCGGGCAGTTCCAGGCCGGTTCTGCGGCAAATATTATTCCGGAGACGGCGGTACTCCAGGGAACGATCCGTACCAACAAGCGTGAGGCGCGTGCGCTTCTGGTGAGGAGAATGAAGGAGGTATCCGAAAAGACAGCAGAAGTTTACGGGGGACGTGTGGAGATAGAGATGATTTCTGAGGTTCCGCCGCTGATCTGTGATCCCGGGCTGACCCGTGAGATGGTGAAATATATCAGGGAACTGCCTGTTCCGGGTCTGACGGGAGTGCCGGGGACTTCGTCCAGCGCCTCTGAGGATTTTGCTGTGATTGCAGAGAAGGTACCGTCTGCTTTTATGTATCTCTCAGCAGGATATCTGGATGAGCGCGGCAGCTGCAACGCTCACAATCCGAAAGTACAGTTCAATGAGGCTGTCTGCCCCTTTGGAACAGCTGCTCTGGCACACTGTGCAGTCCGCTGGCTGGAGGAGCATGCAGAAGCGTGATCCCTTTCTTTTTATTTCAGAAACGAGAAAAATAGGTGGCGGATTATTTTGAACGATGGTATAATAATTTAGATAAAAATAGAGTTCGAAAGACGGATATTTTTGTAATTTCAGGAGGAAAAAGAAATGGATGTAAGCAAAAACAAAACTTTAATTGAGAGCGGGAAAGCGGTACTCGGTATCGAGTTCGGTTCCACGAGAATCAAAGCAGTACTGATTGATGAGGAAAACAAACCGATTGCATCAGGAAGCCACGAGTGGGAGAATCAGCTTGTAAACGGTATCTGGACATACAGCCTTGATGCAATCTGGACAGGACTGCAGGATTGCTACAGCGACCTGGTTGCTGATGTAAAGAAAAAATATGACGCAGAGATCGAATCACTTGCAGCAATCGGCTTCAGTGCCATGATGCACGGCTATATGGCATTCAATAAGGATGATGAGCTGCTCGTTCCGTTCCGTACCTGGAGAAATACAATTACGGGAGAAGCTTCCGAGAAGCTGTTCCATGAATTCAATTACAATATTCCGCAGAGATGGAGTATTGCCCATCTGTACCAGGCAATCCTCAACGGCGAGGAGCACGTAAAGGATGTGGCATTCTTTACGACTCTGGCAGGATATATCCACTGGCAGCTCACAGGCCGTAAGGTAATCGGTGTCGGCGATGCGGCAGGTATGTTCCCGATCGACAATGAGACGAGAGATTTCAATGCATCCATGATCGCCAAATTCAACGAGCTGGTAGCTCCGCAGGGATTTGGATGGAAGCTGGAGGATCTTCTTCCGAAGGTTCTTCTGGCAGGAGACGATGCAGGAAAGCTGACAGAGGAAGGCGCTAAGAAGCTGGATGTGTCCGGTAAGCTGAAAGCAGGCATTCCGTTATGTCCGCCGGAAGGTGATGCAGGTACAGGTATGGCTGCGACAAACGCTGTGGCTGTACGTACAGGAAACGTATCTGCAGGTACTTCTATTTTCGCAATGATCGTACTGGAGAAAGACCTGTCCAAACCGTATCCGGAGATCGACATGGTAACGACACCCAGCGGTGATCTGGTGGCAATGGTACACTGCAACAACTGTACTTCCGACCTGAATGCATGGGTAAATCTGTTCAGAGAGTTCTCTGAGGCGTTCGGTGTTGACGTTGATATGAACAAGCTCTTTGGAACGCTGTACAACAAGGCTCTCGAGGGTGACAAGGACTGCGGCGGTCTGCTGGCATACAATTACTTCTCCGGTGAGCATATCACAGGCTTCGAGGCAGGACGCCCGCTGTTCGCGCGTACACCGGACAGCAGGTTCAATCTGGCCAACTTTATGCGTGTACATCTGTACACCTCACTCGGCGCTCTGAAGACAGGTATGAACATTCTTCAGAAAGGCGAGGATGTCAAGATTGACAGACTTATGGGACACGGCGGCCTGTTCAAGACAAAGGGTGTAGGACAGAGCATCATGGCTGCAGCAATGAATTCACCGGTATCCGTTATGGAGACGGCAGGAGAAGGCGGAGCATGGGGTATTGCACTTCTGGCTTCCTACATGGTACATAAAAAAGACGGCGAGACGCTGGATACATTCCTGAACGAAAAGGTATTTGCAGGCGAGGCAGGCAGTGAAATGAGTCCGGATCCGGCAGACGTTGAGGGCTTTGAGGAATTCTTCAGACGCTACACAGCAGGACTTCCGATTGAGAGAGCAGCAGTGGACAGCCTGAATTAATTCTTCAGGAAACATCAGAAAAACGATACAGGAATCAGATTACATATGAAATTTTATCTTGCACCCCTTGAGGGGATCACAGGATACGTATACCGGAATGCCCTGGAAAAATATTTTTCCGGGGCAGACCGGTATTTTACGCCCTTTATTGCACCGGATCAGAAGAGGGTGCTGCGCACGAAGGAGAAGAGGGACGTGGCTCCGGAGAATAATCGCGTGGAAAATCTCGTTCCGCAGCTTCTGACCAACAATGCGGAGCATTTTCTCATGACAGTCCGTGTGCTTGAGGATCTCGGATACAGAGAAGTGAATCTGAATCTGGGCTGTCCCTCAGGTACCGTTGTGGCGCGGAAGCGCGGTTCAGGATTTCTGGCGTATCCGGAGGAGCTGGACCGTTTTCTGGAGCAGATTTTTGAGGGAACCGGCGTAAAGATTTCCATTAAGACCCGCATCGGCTGCGACAGTGCGGACAATGCATTCCGGCTGATGGAGATTTATGCAAAATATCCGCTCTCAGAGCTGATCATTCATCCGAGAACTCAGAAGGAATATTACCGCGGCGTGCCGGATCAGGAACTGTTCGGGAGGCTGGCATCATACTATCATGCATCATCCCCGGTCTGCTACAACGGAAATCTGCTGACGCCGCCGGATTATATTAGCTTTACGGAGAAGTTTCCGCAGATTTCCTCTGTCATGCTGGGACGCGGTGTGATTGCGAATCCCGGGCTGATTCATCAGCTGAAGACGGGAGAACAGACAGACAGGAAAAAGCTTCGCGCGTTCCACGATGAGGTGCTGCAGGGGTATCAGGAATATCTGGGAACCGACGCTCTGTTTCGCATGAAAGAGATGTGGATTTACATGAGCCATCTGTTTACCGAACATGAAAAGTACGTGAAAAAAATCCGCAAAGCCCAGAGCCTTGCGGAGTATGGATATGCGGTGGATGCATTGTTTGCGCAGCAGGAGCTTTTGCCGGACGGACCCCGGAAGTGGAACCTGCCTCAGAAATGAACTGAAAAATCAAATCGATATCAGGAGAGCCTCGATTCCTTCGGCGGCTCTCCGAATTTTTTTCTGTAGGCACGGTAGAAGGAGGAGTACCCCGGAAATCCGCTTTGCATACACGCCTCTGTCACAGAGCAGCCCGACCGGATCATGGTCCGCGCTGCAAACAGTCTTTTTTCTGTGATATAAGTCCCGATCGTGTACCCGGTCTCACGGCGAAACAGGTGCATCAGGTAGGAGCGGTTCAGAAAGCATGCGTCTGCAATCCTGTTCACAGAAAGCTCCTCCCGCAGATGTTCATTGATATAAGAAAGCGCCCGGAGCACCTGCGGATTCGCCACGGAGGCTGCCGGATAGGAAATATTGTCTCCTTCTGCGGCAAAAGAGAGCAGGATCAGGATCTGCACAAGCAAAGACCGCTGATACAGTTCCAGGAGTGAACCGGAATCCTGTGCCGGAACTGTGGAGATCAGCTCCCGGATCTGCGGATACAGGCGGCTCTCCCGTCCTTTTTTCGCCCGCAGTACGTGTGAATTCCTGCGAATACAGGCAGAAAAACAGGAAAACAGATCACTTCCCCCTGTGCGGTACCCGTCAAAAAAAGCGGGTGACAGATACACAATCAGCCTGCGGTATGGGGAATCGTCATGGATGACGGGACGGTGCACTTCACCGGCAGGCACGAGAACCAGATCATACGGCTGAAGCTGATACGTCTCACCTTCAATATAGTAACTGACACTGCCGCTTTCAAAGAACAGCAGCTTGTGGAAATCGTGGTAATGACTCTGAAAATCCCGGGGTTCTGCGTTTGTCAGATAAAAAATCCGGAATTCACTGTTCAGATATCCTTTTTTTTGCGCTTCCATCTGCCCTTTCACCTCGTCTTCGTTCTGATGCCTGCGGATTTCTCCGCGCTTTACGCTCACGAAATTCTGGTATTATCACTATAAGTATACAGCACTATATGCAAGAAATAAAGCAGAAAGAGGATTTTTATTTCAAAATATGTTCTGTAAAATAAGAAGCAGACCAGATGCATAAGATTAATAAATATTTGGAAAGGGGATTTTACCATGGAACTGACGCTTGGCATGTATCAGAGTTTCGGCAATGATTATCTGATTTATGACTGTGTGAAAAATAATTATGAACTGAAACCGGAGGATATCCGCAGTATCTGTAACCGCCGTTTTGGAGCCGGAGCGGATGGCATCCTTGTGGGACCGCTGCAGATTTACGGGAAAATGGGTGTGAGAATCTACAATCCGGACGGAAGCGAGGCGGCAATCAGCGGAAACGGAATCTGCATTTTTGCAAAATATCTGAAGGATGCAGGATATGTGATGAAGAAGGATTTTACACTTCAGACGGCGAGCCGGGAGGTCACGGTCCATTATCACAATGAAGAAGCCAGAGAAATGACGATTTCCATGGGAAAACTTTACTGCGGACAGATGAAAGCGCCTGGCGGTGCAGCTGCCTCGCAGGATGAGCGCAGTGAGTATGTTCCGGTGGTGTACGACGGGAGAAAATATCAGGGTACCTGTGTGTGGATGGGCAACCTGCATTGCATTATCCCCATGCAGGAGATTTCCGGGGAGGCAGCCTGCAGAATCGGTGCAGAGCTGGAATCGTCGGGCCGTTTCCCGGACGGAATCAATACGCAGATTATCCGCATCGATGACAAGAACAATATTTACACAGAAGTATATGAGCGCGGTGCAGGCTATACACTGGCATCCGGCAGCAGCTGCTGTGCGGCGGCGGCAGTCGCATACCGGCTTGGTCTCACCGATCCGTGCGTGTACGTCCATATGCCGGGCGGTACACTGACGGTTCGTGTGGATGAGGAGATGAACGCCCATATGACGGGAAGTGCGGAATGCATCGGACGGATTACACTGTCGGACGAATTTCTGAGAAGATACCGGATTATGTAGTCCGGGAGCTGTCCGGAGGCCAGCAGCAGAGAGTGGCGCAGAGAGCAAAAAGGATTGTAAAAATAATAGACGGGACTGTTGCACAGTGATATGCGGCAGTCCCGTCTGCTGTGTCTGCGAAAAGCAGATATATTTCGTATTACGATTCTGCAAGCAGTGACGGAGCATTGAGCAGGCGGATGATTTCATCGTGGATCAGGCCGTTTGATGCAAGCACAGCGACAGGCCTGTCCGGAAAGATCGGATTGCCGTCAAAATCAGTTATCTTTCCTCCTGCTTCCGTTACGATCAGCTGACCGGCAGCGTAATCCCAGGGACGCAGAACCAGTTCAAAAAATGCGTCGGTCCGTCCGCAGGCCACGTATGCCAGATCGATGGCGGAGGAGCCCATACGGCGGATATCTGCGGAGCGCAGATAGACATTGATAATCTGGCGGAACACTTTCCCGGCCAGCTCGTGCTGGTACGGAGACGTGCCGACAGAGACGAGACTCTCGGACAGCTCTGCGGTGGGCCGCACATGGATGGGTTTACCGTTCAGATATGCGCCCTCCCCTTTCTTTGCAAAATACAGCTCATCGTGGTACGGATTGTAGATGATTCCCGCCAGGATCTGATGGTCGGCCACAAACCCCAGAGAAATGCAGCTCTCCGGAAAACGGTGAATCAGGTTGGTCGTGCCGTCCACCGGGTCAAGAATCCATACAGGTCTGGAAAAATCAATGTCGCTGTTATCCTTTTCCTCCCCCATAAACTGAATATCCGGGTAGAGAGCCTGCAGCTTACCGCACAGAAGTGTCTGTACTGCCATATCAACTTCTGTCACGAAATCAGACCGTCCCTTTACTTTGATATGAGCGGCTGCCTCGTCATTTCCAAAAAGCTGCGCTGCTTCTTTTACTATTTCTTTAATTTTCTCAAAATCAACAGTATTCAGATCAAACATAAGAATCCTCCTGGATACAGATCGCCACACACAGGCAGAGCTGTATACGACAGATCAGAAAATATAGATTTTTTATCTGCCGCTATTATATGACAGGATATTTGCTGTGTCAAAAATATTATTTCAGGTTATCGCCATATTCTGTTGCTTTTTATTTTGCGATCAAATATACTGGTACAGAAAGAGAAAAATGTAAAAAGGGAGGACGGGCTATGAAAAAACTGATAACAAAACAATTTACTGCGATGCTTCTGCTTCTGATAATGGTGTTTTCATCGATCGCTCCGGGACTGACTGCAGCAGCAGCCGGTACCGTGAAAATGAGCCAGAGCAGCGCAACCATCCAGAGCGGAGAGACGCTCCAGCTGAGTGTCCTGGTCGATGGGGCGGCGCGCTCTGACGCAGCATGGGGAAGCTCAGACACGTCCGTGGCGACAGTGAGCCAGACCGGACTTGTGACGGGAGGAGTCGCAGGCTCTGCAGTTATCACGGCGATGGTGGAGGGTACCAGCGTGGAGTGTCTCGTATCGGTGGTGCAGCAGTCTACCGGCACAACGACTCGCTACAACGTTCTGATCATCGACACCTCCAGCAGCGTAAAAGGAAACCCGCTGAAGAAGGAAAAGGCGGCAGCAAAGCGATTCTGCAGTAAGGTGCTTGGCTCTGCAGGGAACAACTATGTGGCTGTAGTGACGCTGAATTCTTCGTCATCTGTGGCGTGCGGTTTCACCAATGACAACAGCGCGCTGTCAACGACCATCAGCGGAGTCAGGGCAAAGGGCGGCACCAACATCAATCAGGCGTTGAAAAAAGCAGGGGAGCTGCTGGATAAGGTTCCCGGCGGCAAAAATGTGATGAAAAATGTAATTCTCTGTTCGGACGGACTTCCCCAGACCGGAACCAAAGCGTCATCCGGACGATATAAGGCCGGCGACCACAAGCATTACAAATATGCAAACGCTGCCTACAAGACAGACGTGAAACTGAAAAACAAAGACTATTTCATCTATGCCCTGGGATTTTTCCATAACTCATCGGGAAACGACCTGATCTTTGGCAAGCGGCTGATGAAGGATCTGGCTTCCAAAGGCAAATATTATGTTGTGACAGATTCCGGGAAGATCGATGAGGTCTTTGAGGATATCGCGGACAAAATTACCCAGACGACCATAAGCAATAAGACGCTTACGCTGTATGTGGGCGATACGTACACACTGAGTGCACAGGTGGACGGAGTGACCAGGAAGGCCTCCTGGAAGAGCTCAAAAAAATCTGTGGCTGCAGTGAATTCATCCGGAAAGGTAACTGCAAAGAAAAAGGGAAAGACAGTGATCACCGCGACGGTGGGCGGAAAATCCGTGACTTGCACGGTGACAGTGAAGAATAAAAAATCGACGACACCGAAGAAAACGACACCGAAAGCATCCATCCGGCTGAATAAGACTGAGATAACGATTTATGCCGGCAAAACTTACCAGCTGAAAGCCACCGTTACAGGAAAGAGCAAAAAGGTTACATGGACGACCGGCAACAAGAGTATAGCCACCGTATCGAAAAACGGTAAGGTAAAAGGAAAGACAGAGGGTACAGTGACAGTCACAGCAAAGGCCAACGGCAAGAAGGCAACGTGTAAGGTGAATGTCATAGTAAAGCATCCGGAATATTCCGTGTATGTGACGATTCCTCCGACAAAATGCAGGTATGGAAAAGTGATCGATGAAGTAGGTGACGTGCTGAAGGTCAACGAGGGTGCAGTGATCGAAAAGTGCGGTGCAGTTTTCCAGAAGAGCGGAACATATACGTATGCCATCGTTGCGTTTAAAGGTACAAACATCACATCAGCAAACCTTGTTTATTACTTTGCAAGAAGCGGAAAGGTGCTCTATACGGACGGATACAGAGCCAACGGAGTATATATGAGTATCTACCCCATGCGAAAGAATTCGGACGGTATCTGGAGCATGTATGGAAACTACAGCGGTGACAAATTCAATTATCATGATGCCAACGGCAGAGATGTGGCCCTTACGGGATCCGGTGTCGATACGAAGAATGTCCGGCTGTTTGATACAAAAGAAGAAATGATCGCATGGCTGAAGGAATAAAAGGAGTTTTAATGGAAATCAGAAAGACAAAACAGGAAGAAATTGATATACTCCTGCAGATTTATGCAGGTGCACGTGAATTTATGGCGAGAACGGGAAATCCGAACCAGTGGTGCGGCGGCTATCCTTCCAGGGAGCAGCTGTGCCGGGATATTGCGGACGGGATCAGCTACGTGGCCGTGGAGGATGGAGAGATAGAAGCCACATTTGTCTATTTCCATGGGGAGGACCCCACATACCGCATCATTGAGGACGGCAGCTGGCTAAACGATAATCCCTACGGTGTCATTCACCGCATCGCTTCCAGAGGTCGGGTGAAAGGAGCAGGTGCACAGTGCATTCTGTGGGGCTTTGCACAGTGCGGCAATCTGCGGATGGATACCCATAAGGACAACAAAGTCATGCAGCACGTGCTGGAGAAAAATGGATTTGTGAAGTGCGGGCGGATCTATCTGGCGGACGGAAGGCCGCGCATTGCATATCAGAAATCAGGTATTCTGTGATATGACTTTTCTGTGGAATGAAATGACAGATGATCCGGTACAGATAAAGACAGAAACTAACAGAGCATAAACTGGAGGAAATGATGGAACGGAATGAAATCTATGAACTGCTGCGGCAGGTACAGGCGGGGGAAAAAACTGCCGATGAGGCGCTGTCAGATATTACACTGCAGCCGGAACTGCTGGTCGGCAATTATGCGGACATTGATCTGCACCGCCATATCCGGCAGGGCATGCCCGAGGTGATCTACGGCGAAGGGAAAACTGCTGAACAGATCACTGGGATTGCCTCTGCAATGAAAGGCCGCGGCGTCAAGAATATTATGATTACGCGGCTCTCTCAGGAAAAAGCGGATATTGTGGGACAGACCGTTGATCTGGATTACAATCCGGTGCCGCGCATCGGTATCGTCAATGGAGCTTCCACAGAAAAAACAGGGAAGATTGTCGTGGTGGCTGCCGGGACCAGTGACCTTCCGGTGGCGGAGGAGGCAGCCGTGACGGCAGAGCTTTACGGCAATTACGTGGAACGTGTGTATGATGTGGGGGTGGCGGGAATCCACCGCCTCCTGCACAGGCTCCCGGCCTTCGAGGATGCCAACGCCGTGATTGCAGTGGCAGGCATGGAGGGCGCTCTCGTCAGCGTGATCGGCGGTCTGGTGGCATGTCCTGTCATCGGCGTGCCCACAAGCGTCGGATACGGGGCGAATTTCGGAGGGCTTGCAGCGCTGCTTTCCATGCTGAATTCCTGTGCCAGCGGAGTGAGTGTAGTAAATATTGACAATGGATTCGGCGCAGGAGTGCTGGCGTCGAAAATCAACAGACAGACAGTTCAGTGATCGTCGGATTTATTTTACATGTTTTTCACATAAATCCCCCGGTTAATTTTACGTAAAGGTAATACAATATTCCTCAGACTGACACAGGAGACGGTTGTCTGCCGATACTTCTGTGCAGAAGAATGGTGATGCCGCCCCGGGGCGGAGCAGCAGTGCGGAGAGGAATGGAGTATGAAAGAACAGCAAATTTATATGAACCGGGAGTTATCCTGGCTGAAATTTAATGAGAGAGTCCTGGAGGAGGCGGAAAGTGAAAAAGTTCCGCTCTGCGAGAGACTCTCTTTTGCTTCAATTTATCAGAGTAATCTGGATGAATTTTTTATGGTCCGCGTCGGATCTCTGATTGATCAGATGCTTCTGGATAAGGACATCCGAGACAACAAGACAAATATGACGCCGAAAGAACAGATTGATGCAATCCTGACACAGGTGACGCAGCTGAATCACAGGAAAGATGCCGTCTATGAAAATCTGATGAAGCAGCTGGAAACATACGGTATTCGTCTTGTTGATTTTCGCAGGACCGGAAAAAAAGAGAATGAATATCTGGAGCGTTACTTCGACGCTGAGATTGCACCGCTGATTTCACCGACCATGGTCGGCAAAAAGCAGCCGTTTCCTTTTCTCCGGAACAGAGAAATCTATGCAGTGGTGCTACTGGAGCGGAAGAACGGAAAGGAAAAGCTGGGCATCATTCCCTGCGGAACAGGCGTATTCCCGCGCCTCATTGAGGTGAAGGGTGCACAGGGCGGTTTTGAGGATAAAGCAGAAAACAATTATCCGATCCGCAGATATATGCTGTCAGAGGAGCTTATCCTGCATTTTATTCCCAAGGTATTCAAGGACTATGTGGTCAAAGCCAAGTCACTGATCCGCGTGACGAGAAATGCCGATATTGACGCGGACGTTCTGTATGATGAGGATCTCGATTACCGTGAATTTATGGTTGAGCTGATCAAAAAGAGAAAGCGACTTGCTCCGGTCCGTCTGGAGATGTCGCGGGATCTTGACGGAGATATTGCGGAGTCCCTGTATGATTATCTGGATGTCGGGCGTGAGTATGTGTTCCACAACAATACACCTCTTGATCTCTCCTTCCTGTTCCAGATTCAGGATGTCCTGCGTCAGATTCCGGAGCTGTTTTACCAGAAAAGAATTCCGCAGAAATCGCCGCAGTTTGCCGGCGGCACATCCATCCTGCGTCAGATCAGGGAGCGGGATAAGCTGCTGTCCTACCCGTATGACAGTATGAAGCCCTTCCTGGATATGCTCAGAGAGGCCGCAAATGATGATTCTGTTGTATCCATCAAAATGACGCTTTATCGTGTCGCCAGACAGAGTAAAGTGGTGGAGTCACTGATTGAGGCTGCCGAAAATGGAAAGGATGTTCTTGTTCTGGTGGAGCTGAAGGCCAGATTTGATGAAGAGAACAACATCGAATGGTCAAGACGTCTGGAGGAGGCAGGCTGCCACGTTATTTACGGTCTGGACGGCTACAAGGTTCACTCAAAGCTCTGCCTGATTACACGCAGGTCGGAGAATGGCACGGAATACTATACACAGGTCGGGACAGGCAATTACAACGAAAAGACTGCGAGAATGTATACAGATTTTTCGCTTATGACGGCGGACACGGAGATCGGCCGGGAGGCTGCTGCCGTATTTCAGGCACTGGTCATGGGAGAGACTGTGACAGAGAGCGATCAGCTTCTGGTGGCACCGAAGTGCCTGCAGAACAGAATACTGGAGATGATAGACGGGGAGATTGCATGTGCCAGAAGCGGAGGAGACGGCTATATAGGGATCAAAATCAATTCACTCACAGACAAAAAGATCATTGACAGACTGATTGAAGCTTCCTGCGCAGGCGTCAGAATTGATATGGTAGTGCGCGGAATCTGCTGTCTCGTTCCCGGAATAAAGGGTGTGACGGAAAATATCAGGGTAATCAGCATTGTTGGGCGATTTCTGGAGCATTCCAGAATTTATATCTTCGGCAGAGGAAGCCGTGAAAAAGTATATATTGCTTCCGCGGATTTCATGACGAGAAATACATTGCGCCGTGTGGAGGTGGCCGTTCCTGTGAAGGATGAACTGCTGAAGCTGCGTATCAGCGAAATGTTTATCACGATGCTCAGTGACAATCAGCAGGCGAGACTGCTTCAGAACAATGGGAAATACGTCCGCGTGCAGTGCAGTGAGCTGCCCCTCGATTCGCAGGATTATTGTTACCGGCAGGCGTATGAGGAGAGGGAGAAAAAGGATGCGGAACAGGCAGCAGGAAAGGATGAAACAAAGTGATGATTTTTGCACTGGGAGGAATCCTGGAAAGCATAGATAAAGCACAGCTGACAGAGGAGAGATCCGCCGTTTTCCTGGCGGATTCTCCCCATATGAGAGAAGCCATGGAGCTGGCGGGAATTGTATATGAAGGAGAGATCAGCCTTTCGGACGTTGGATTCTGCAAGCTGGAAGCACAGCAGGAATGTCTGGCAGGCTCTTTTTGTATCCCTCAATTTCTGGATGTGCTGGGAAGAAGATACAGGATTCTGTTTTTTATAAACAGAAAGCATATTGTTATCATTGATGACGCCGATTTTTCCGCGCGGCTGATTCTGCGCATTCGGCGTCGGATGGTCAGGCAGGGACAGACGAGGGAGAATTTTCTCTACAATTTTATAACTCAGTTTATGAACCGCGACCTGGAGATGCTGGGCCAGTATGAGCGGCGGATCATGGAACTGGAGGAAGAAGTGACAGGCGGCAGAACCCAGGGCTTCCAGAGCAAAATCGTGCCGATACGCAGGGAGCTTCTGACGCTGCGGGGATATTACGATGAGATGATGGATCTCGGCAAACAGCTGGAGGAGAATGAAAATGGATTCTTTTCCAAAAAGTAGCTGAAATATTTCGGGACGATTGCAGACCGGGCAGACCGCCTCATGGGAAAGACATCCTACCTTCTGGAATATGCACAGCAGGTGCGGGATGCCTACCAGGCTCAGGTGGATGACGCCCAGAATAAAAACATGCAGTTTCTGACCGTCATTTCCACGATCTTTTTCCCTCTGACGCTGATCACCGGATGGTATGGCATGAATTTTGAGAACATGCCGGAGCTGGAAAGCGGTTATCCGTTTGTGATCATACTGAGTCTTGTTGTGATTATCATCTGTATCTGGATTTTCAGAAAGAAAAAAATTCTATAGAAAGGCAAATACGTCGGGACATGCAGTAGAATTCACCAAAGCGTTGTGCTATAATCGAAAAAGCAGAGCCTGTGTCTGAGAAAAATGCGATGCAGGCGCCTGAAAATGTTAAAGGAGTGAAGATATGAGAGAATTTTGGGAACTGTACTCGGCATTTTTCAGAATCGGCATTCTGACCTTCGGGGGAGGCCTGACGATGCTTCCGATGTTGAAGTATGAGCTTGTGGAAAAGCGGAAATGGATTACTGAGGATGTGCTTCTGGACTGCTACGCCATCGGGCAGTGTACGCCCGGCATTATTGCGGTTAACACGGCCACTTTCGTTGGCTATAAGAGGAAGGGCATTGCCGGCGGTATTGTATCGACGCTTGGGATGGCATCGCCGTCTGTGCTGATTATCACGATTGTTGCAATGTTTCTGGAGGTTCTGGTGAACCATCCGATTACACAGCATGCCCTGATGGGAATCCGTGGTGTTGTCTGTGCATTGATGCTGAACACGGTGCTGACACTTGCGAAAAAGAGTCTCGTCAGTCCGATCTGTGTGGCTATCTGTGCGGCGGCATTTATTCTTGTCATGGTGCTGAATATTCCGACTGTACTGGTCATTGTCCTTGCGGCAGTGGCAGGTGTCGTCATTGACCGTGTGAAGGGAGGCGTTGTGAAATGATGCAGACACTCACTCTGATGCTGGAATTTTTCAAGACCGGCCTGTTCGCAATTGGCGGAGGTCCGGCAACGATTCCGTTCCTGATGGAAATGGCGGAGAAGCATCCCTGGTTTACCATGCAGGAGCTCAGCGACATGATTGCAATCAGCGAGAGTACGCCGGGACCGATCGGGCTGAACATGGCCACCTTCGCCGGTTTTAAGACCTCCGGCATTATGGGGGGAATTCTTGCGACGCTGGCGCTCGTTGTTCCCAGCATCATTATTATCGTCATTATTGCAAAATTTCTGGACGGCTTTCAGGAAAACCGTGTGGTCAAGGCCGTGTTCTGGGGCATCCGTCCGGCGGTCACGGCGCTGATTGCCGCAGCCGTAATCAATCTGATTCAGGTGTCACTGTTTACGGAGGAGGCAGGGAAGCTGCTCCCGCGTTACAAGAGCTGGATACTCTGTATTCTCGTCTTTGGCCTGCTTCAGTGGAAGAAGCTGAAGAAAATGCATCCGGCCATGTGGTTTCTGATCGCGGCGATTGTGGGAATCGTATTCCGGTTTTAATTTATAATTTCTGATAAATCTGCTTGACAGACACAGATGGGGAGCGTAAGATAGGAGTCAGCTGTAACAAATTTTGGAAAGGAGGCAGAATTATGAAACGCAATGGAATGGTATTCGGACTTACTGATGAACTCATCAACGGAACAATCATCGACAGAACAATTCAGCGTACAGTCTGCCTCGCAGGGAGCTTCTGACGGTTTTGCCATCAGACGGAACTCGTTTATCTGCCGCAGTCTGTAGGGACTGCGGTTTTTTTAACCCCATCGGGAGGCAGCGGTATCTTATGCGGCACTGCCTGTCGGTGAAAGACTGGACCCCTTACAGACCCGGAAGATAAAAGTCTTCCGGGTTTTCTGCGTTACAGAAATGAAAAAGAAGGGAGAGAGTATTTACATGAAGAAGCTGACAACTTACATGAAACGATACTGGTTTCTGTATCTCTTCGGTTTTGCGGGAATGGCGATCAGCATCTGGCTTGATATGATGTCTCCGCAGATCACAAAACGCATCATTGACGACGTGATCGTGGGCGGACAGCTGCAGCTTTTGATGCGGCTGCTGCTGGGACTGCTGGGTATCGGGCTCGGGCGGGCCGTTTTCCAGTACATAAAGGAATTTTCCTACGATTATATCGGCGTGTCCGTCGGATACCATATGCGGAAGGATCTGTTTTGCAGGCTCCAGGGAATGTCCATGGACTTCTTTGACCGCCATAATACGGGCGAGATCATGACGAGA
Source organism: Lachnospiraceae bacterium (assembly GCA_004557975.1). GTDB lineage: Bacteria > Bacillota > Clostridia > Lachnospirales > Lachnospiraceae > Choladousia. The sequence continues at coordinate 4,425 of SFEV01000042.1, read as the reverse complement.
GTCAAGGAGGATGTGGATAAGGTATGGGCGGTGACAGGCTTTATCGGGATTCTGGCGGTGGAAGCTGTTACTCACACTGTGATGGTCCTGATTTTTATGTTTCGTCTGAATCCTCTGCTGACACTTATTCCGCTGGTGCTGCTGCCGCTGATCGGGCTGTGCGCCGTGCGCATGGAGCGGGGACTCGGTGAAGGCTACGATGCAATCAGTGAGGAGACGGCAGAGCTGAATACAGTGGCCCAGGAATGCCTGGCAGGCGTCCGCACGGTGAAGGCGTTTGCGAAGGAACAGTACGAGATCGAGAAATTCAACGGGCACAACAGAAAATTTTACGATCTGAATATGAGACAGGCCGGCATTCTGGCGAACTATCAGCCGGTCATTACGCTGATCGGCAGGGTGATGCTGCTGGCGGTGGTGGGCGTCGGGGGCATGTTTGTGATCCGGGAGCGCATGACGCTGGGAGATCTGGGCGCATTCCTCGAATACGCCAACAATGTCATCTGGCCCATGGAGATCGTCGGCTGGCTGAGCAATGATATCGCTTCTGCATTTGCTTCCTGGAAGAAAATCAAGAAGGCTTCCTCCCAGGAGCCGAAGATTGTGCAGGCCAAGGATGCACGTCCCCTTGAGGACATAAAGGGAGAAATACGCTTTGAGCATGTGGGCTTTTCGCTGGACGGCCATGAGATCCTGAAGGATATCAATCTGACACTTGGTCCCGGTCAGACACTGGGAATTATGGGAATGACGGGAGCCGGCAAGTCCACACTTGTGAATCTGCTGCAGCGCTTCTACGACGTGACGGAGGGACGGATTCTCCTGGACGGCGTGGATATCCGCAGCCTGCCGCTGGATCAGCTTCGCTCCTCCATGGCTGTCGTCATGCAGGATGTATTCCTGTTCTCGGATACTGTTGCGGAGAACGTCCGGACAGGAAGAAAAGAGACAATCTCCCGGGAGGTGGTGGAGTGGGCGTCTGAGAGAGCGGGGGCATCGCAGTTTATCAGCCACCTCGGCAGCCAGTACGACACAGTCATCGGAGAGCGGGGCGTCGGTCTTTCAGGCGGGCAGAAGCAGAGGATCAGTATTGCCAGGGCAATCGCCAAAAAAGCACCTGTCCTGATTCTGGACGATGCCACATCGGCACTTGATATGGAGACGGAGCGGGCGATCCAGAAGAATCTCAGGGCGGACAGTACGTCCACAAAGATTATTATCGGTCACAGGATTTCCGCCGTGCGCAATGCGGATGAAATCATTGTTCTTGACCACAATACCATTGCGGAGCGCGGCACACACGGGGAACTGATGCAGAAAAAGGGAAGATATTACAGGACCTGGTGTGTGCAATATGAGGGAGGTGAACAGGAATGCCTGTAAATTCAGCAAGGGAAGACGAGCTGATGCGGGAGGTATCGAAAAAGGATACTCTGCTGCGTCTGTATCGCTACCTGTTTTTATATAAGGAAAAGCTGGTGAAGGTCGGCGCACTGGTGCTGGTGACACTGGCGATTACGCTGGTGACACCGCTGATGATTGAGCGGGCTGTGGACACATACGTTGCACAGTCGGATATTGCGGGACTGGCGCGGCTCTGTGCGGTGGGCCTCATCATGTTTCTGGTGCTGACGGTCTGTACGAGAGGGTGGATGCGGATGATGGCGGACATCACGAATCAGGTGCTGCTCAACATCCGCCAGGAGCTTTATGAGCACATCCAGACGCTCAGCTTTCACTTTTTTGACAGCAGACCTACGGGAAAGATACTTGCCCGTGTGGTCGGAGACGTGAACTCTCTGAAGGATGTCCTCTCGGACAGTGTCACAAAGCTGCTCCCGGATCTGCTGACGATCACGGGAGTCGCGATTATCATGATCTGCAAGAGCTGGCAGCTTGCCATGGCAGCGCTGCTGACACTTCCGATTCTGTGCATCGGAATGTTTGTGATTCAGATTTCGGCCCATAAGCTGTGGCAGATTCACCGCAAAAAAAATTCCAATCTCAATGCGTTTATCCATGAAAACTTTTCTGGTATCCGCATCGTTCAGAGTTTTGCGGCGGAGCAGGAAAAGGAGAAGGATTTTGACCGGTGTTCATGGGAGTACCGGCAGAGCTTCGTAAATGCGGTGCGCATCGGAGACCTCTTCGGTCCACTTGTGGAGATCACCTGGGGCGTCGGCGGTTTTCTCCTGTATTTTATCGGTATCCGTATCGTCGGTGCCGAAAAGATCGGAGTCGGCACCTTTCTTGCCTTTTCCACATATCTGGGAATGTTCTGGAGCCCGATTCGCAACCTGGCCAGCTTTTATAATAAAATCGTGACGAATATTTCTGCTGCGGAGCGTATTTTCGATATCCTCGATACTCCGGCGGAGATTACGGACCGGGATGGCTGCAAAGAGCTCTCCTGTGTACAGGGGGAGGTAAATTTTTCTCACGTCAGTTTTGCATATACGGATGAGCCGGACCGCCTTGTGCTGGAGGATGTCAGTTTCACGGTGAAGCCGGGCGAGACGATTGCTCTTGTGGGCCCCACGGGAGCCGGAAAGACTACGATTGTAAATCTGATCAGCCGCTTCTACGATGTGTGCGCCGGTCAGGTGAAAATCGACGGACAGGATATCCGGGATGTCTCTCTGGAAAGCCTCAGACTCCAGATGGGTGTTATGACCCAGGACACATTCCTGTTCACCGGAACTGTCCGGGAGAATATCTGTTACGGAAGAAGCGATGCGACGGAGGAGGAGATGATCGCTGCTGCAAAGGCGGTCCACGCCCATTCCTTTATCATGGAGATGGAACAGGGCTACGATACGAAAATCAGTGAGCGGAGCTCGCAGCTTTCCCTGGGACAGCGCCAGCTGATTGCATTTGCGCGGACGATGGTTTCCGATCCGAGGATCCTGATTCTCGACGAGGCGACCTCCAGCATCGACACTCACACAGAGCAGCTTGTGCAGGCAGGCATTGAGGCAATGCTGAAGAACAGAACATCCTTTATCATCGCTCACCGTCTCTCCACGATCCGCGGCGCCGACCGTATTTTTTACGTTGACGACAGAAAGATTCTGGAGTCCGGTACCCACGACGAGCTGATGGCAAAGAGAGGGGCATATTACCGCCTCTACCAGAGCCAGTTTGAGCTGTAAGCATAATTCCCCGCGGCCCCTCATAAGATAGAAAGAACGCGGCGCAGCGGAATCTTATCACTGGTACGGGGGGAACGGCATGAATGACAGGGCATTGAAGGTATTGGAGCAGTATGAGCTGGAGGTTACCGGCACGAGAAGGGGACGGGGTGCATATATTCTGGAGACGTCGCAGGGACTCAGGATTCTAAGTGACTATACAGGCTCTGAGCAGAAGGCGCTGTTTCAGAACCGCGTGATGGAACAGATCCGTGAAGGCGGCTATGAAAAAGTGGATCTTCTGATTCCGAATAAAGAAGGTAATCTGATCTCGCGGGACTGGGAAGACAACAAGTACGTGGTGAAGGAATGGTACACAGGGCGCGAGTGTGACACCGCCAGTGAAAATGAGATCATGGCGGCTGTCAGCAATCTGGCCCGGCTGCACCGTCTGATGCATCTGGACGGGGAGACGTCGTTTCGTCAGAATTTTACGGCCCAGGAGCCTCTGAAGGAAATTCGTGCCCAGAATGCGGAGATGAAAAAGATCCGCTCATTCATACGGAAAAGGAACGCAAAGGGAGATTTTGAACGGCTGTTTCTCGACTGCTTTACTTCCTATTTTGAGCAGGCTGTGGAGGCAGAAAAGAAGCTTGTGCAGATGGAAGAGCGTCTGTCCATTTCAAAGTCAGACAGGCAGGACAGTGTATGCCATGGGGATTACAACCACCATCATGTGCTGATGTCCGGCTACGATATTGCCACGACGAATTTTGAGTGCTGCAGATATGATTTTCAGGTCAGTGACCTGTATCGCTTTATGAGGAAAATACTGGAAAAGCATGAGTGGAATCCGCGTCTCGGTATGCGCATGCTGGAGACCTATGTTCAGGTGAGGCCGCTTCCCCAGACGGAGCGCAGGCTTCTGTATATCCGAATGCTTTACCCGGAGAAATTCCGCAAGCTGGCCAACTATTATTATGGAAGCAACAAGGCATGGATCTCCAGAAGATTCCTTGACAAGCTGGAGAAACTGAATGCACAGGAGAAGGTGAAAGCCGGTTTTGTGCGTATGCTGGAAAAGCAGCTGTAGAGATCCGGATGTGCCCTGCAGTACGTATATGAGAAATACAATTTTCATAAGGAGTCTCTCGGAAGGCACAGCTGTCGGAAGAGAGACTTTTTTTATTATGCCGGATTAAACAATTGATTTTCAGATGTGGATTTTATATACTGTATATGTGTCGAAAAAGCAATTTCGACGGAAGGAAGGAATAACAGTATGAATGAGACG
>SFEV01000041.1 GCA_004557975.1 Lachnospiraceae bacterium | reverse complement strand
CTCTGCGAAAAAGTTTTTCTTATATTTTACACTATCCTTTGGGAATCCACATGAAATCAGCACATTTTGTGCGAATTATTTTTACCTTTCAGAACTGAGCTGGTAAATAATCGGAATCTGTTTATGAATTACAGTTCAGCCATGCAGTAAAATGAAAAGCTGGTCCGTGCAGAATATAAAACGGGAGCCGGCACACCCCTGCGCCGGCCCCCGGACCAATACACCCTTTATAAAATACCTTCTGTCTGGAAATGACCTCTGCATCCGCTGCCTTCCCACGGGCATGCGGTGCCTGACATTACTCTACAACGACACCTTTTTGAAGCATAATGTTGGCATACAGCGCCTTTTCACTTGTTGCAATGATGGCGTAAGCCGTCTTTGCTTCCTCATAGAATGCAAAGCGTTCGATATTTCCAACCGCTGCTGCACCCCTGTCATCATATTTTTCCACGATCTCTTTATACGTATCCCAGATCGGTGTCTCCACATCGTCTCCCGGCATAACCTGCATCAGGTTTACAGGATGCTCTACGTACGTATCCAGCGGAAACAGCTTCAGAATCGCATCGAGGAGCTCTGGTACGCCATGTCCGTCACAGCGGATTACGATTGCATTTTTTCCCATGGACTCAGCCGGGAAGTTGCCGTCGGAAATCACAATCCGGTCACTGTGTCCCATCTCACAGAGCACCTTCAGAAGCTCCGGAGATAAAATCTGCGGTATTCCCTTAAGCATTTAACTGTTCTCCTTTAAGCGAATTAGTCGTAAAGGTTCGGAGCGATCTCGTCGCTTTCCATATTCTCTGCGTTGTACCAGTATCCGTCTGTCGGAAGGTCTGTTACTTCTTCGCCGTTAGCGATCTGTGTCAGAACGTCAACTGTCTTGATACCCATAGCCAGCGGAGACTGTGTAACTGCACCGAACATTGTTCCGTCAGCAACTGCTGCCTTGATTGTGGAACCAGCGTCGAAGCCAGCTGCCAGAACGTAAGCTTCCGGATCACTTCCGAGAACGCCAAGGTTTCCGTTTGCTGTCAGGATACCTTCTGCTGCTACCTGGTTGGAACCGAAGATACCGATAACATCTTCCTTATTCAGGATGTTGGATGCTTCTGTTGCGCAAAGCTCAACTGTTGTCTGTGCCGGAACTGCTACTTCGATGATGATGTTTGCAGATGCCTCATCGCCCTTATCCTTGCAGTTGTTTACATAGTAGTCGTTTCCTGTAACTGCTACAGTATGTCCGTCTGCTGCAGCCAGCTCTGTGAATTTGTCGATGAATCCAAGACCACGGCTTGTGATGGACTCAGATGTAGCTTCCTGGTTAACCTCACCGATTCTTACCGGTGCTTCTGCTGCTGCAATCTTATCCTTCAGAGCTGCATACAGATTCTCAGCTGCTGTAGCGCCTGCGCCATAGTTGTCAGTAGCGATTGTGGAGTATACGGAGCCTTCCGGAGCATCCGGAACACCTGAGTCAAACAGAACTACCGGAATTCCTGCATCCTTAGCTGCCTGCAGAGCATCGAGAACTGCACTCTGGTCGCATGCTGCCAGACCGATTCCGTCCGGTTTCTTATTGATTGCATCCATGAGCATCTGAACCTGGTCAGCGATGTCGGATTCTGCGTTCGGTCCGTTGGAATTAGCTGTCACGCCCAGTTTTTCCTTCTCAGAATCGATACCCTTAACTGCTGCCTGCCAGTAAGAAGACTGATAGCTCTTTACGATGATCTCAAATGTGTACTCACCGTTTGCCACTACTTCTTCCTCTGCGAAAGCTACGCTTCCCATCGTAGATGCAACTACAGTTGCTCCGAGTAATACTGCCATTAATTTCTTGTTCATTTTGTTCCCTCCTGTTAAATAGTTTTCTATATGAAGTCGTCCGACTGCATATCTGTTTAATAATGTTACTCAATACCGCGTCTCTTTTTGATTACATCGATCAGAACTGCGCCGATCAGTACAAGACCTGTGATAATCTGCTGCCAGTTTGCCTGCAGTCCGATGAACGGAAGACCTGTCTTCAGAAGACAGATAACAAATACTCCGAGCAGGGATCCTGTGACAGTTCCCTGACCGCCGGATGCAGATACGCCTCCGATGATCGCTCCGCCGATTGCCTCAAGCTCAAAGCCCGCTCCGGTACCCGGCTGAACCGTTGAGAATACTGCAGAGTAAGCGATTGCTGCCAGTCCTGCGAACAATCCTGAAATTGCATACGCTGTCACATGGTATGCTTTTACGTTGACACCTGAAAGCCTTGCAGCTTCCTTATTACTTCCGATTGCGATCGTATACCGCCCGATCTTTGTATGCTTGAGCACATAGGACATAATCAATACAAGGATCAGCACCCATACGATACCGATGGGAAGCATTTTTCTCGGTGCAACCGTGATTTTGAAGATATTACGGAACCATGCGCCCGGCTGTGTACCGGTGGGCCATGTGATACCGAATCCTCCTACGATGATGGAACCGAGACCTCTCGTGATCATGCACGTACACAGCGTTACGAGGAACGGAGGAATCTCCATGATTGCCACCAGCGTTCCGTTGAGGATACCGATTGCGATACCGAACAGAACCGTTACCAGCATACCTCCCCATACCGGGAAGTTGTGGAATGTAATCAGATAGCCTCCTACCAGTGAGTAGCAGATCAGTCCTGTACCGATGGAAAGGTCTACACCTCCCGTGATCAGCGGGAAAGTGACACCGATGGACATCAGGACGATATAGTAGGAATAATCCAGAATACTTACGAGTGTCGTATATTTTCTGAAGTTAGGACTCATTACACTGAAGAAGATGGCCAGTCCGATAATAACGAGAAGAACGATGAATCTCTGTCCTCCCAGTTTTTCCAGTGACGATTGTTTTTTCGCCGCAGTTACTGTTTTCTGATTTGTCATGATTTCAATCTCCTTCCTAACCAATCTCTCGTGTAGCCAGGTTCATGATGTTCTCCTGGGTAGCTTCCGCGATATCAATCTCTCCGGTAATCTTACCCTCACACATAATGATAATCCGGTCACTCATACGCAGGATTTCTGTCATTTCAGAAGAAATCATGATAATTGCCTTGCCTTCAGAAGCCAGCTTGTTCATCAGCTTGTAAATCTCGTTCTTTGCTCCGACGTCAATACCTCTCGTCGGCTCATCGAAAATCAGGATATCACAGTCCCGCGTCAGCCATTTTGCGATAACGACCTTCTGCTGGTTTCCACCTGAGAGATTTACCACAAGCTGGTCAACTCCCGGCGTCTTTGTAGCAAGCGAATCCACATAATCCTGTGCAACCTTCTCTTCTTTTTTCTTGTCAATGAAAATACCCTTTACAAACTTTGCAAGCGTTGCCATTGTGGTATTTTCCGCAACGGATTTCTGTACCACGATACCGTAGCGCTTACGGTCCTCGGAGAGATAACCGATACCGTTCTTTACCGCATCCTCCGGTGTATTAATGACTACTTCCTTGCCGTTGACGTAAATCTTTCCGCTCTCCTTCGGGTCGGCACCGAAGATTGCTCTGGCCGTCTCAGTACGTCCCGCACCCATCAATCCGGAGAAACCGAGGATTTCACCCTTGTGAAGCTCGAAGCTGACATTCTGTACCATCTTGCCTGCATTGAGCTTCTCCACCTTCAGCACCACAGGAGCTCCCTTCGGAACCATGCTGTGTGTCTTCGGATCCTCATAGATGACACGGCCAACCATCATGTTGATGATGTCATTCTTTGTACAGTCTTTCGTAATCAGTGTTCCAACGTATGTACCGTCACGCATGACCGTTACACGGTCTGTGATCACCTTGATCTCATCCATACGGTGTGAGATATAGATGATTCCCAGCTGCTGTTCTCTCAGGTCACGGATGATTTTGAACAGCTCCTCAATCTCCGACTCTGTCAGCGCCGCTGACGGCTCATCAAATACAATAACCTTTGCCTCATGCGAAATTGCCTTTGCGATCTCACACATCTGCTGCTTTCCGACTGTGAGGTTGCTCATCGTCTCAGTCGGGTCAATATCGATATTCAGCCGCTTAAACAGCTTTGCGGCTTCCTCATTCATCTTCCTGTCATCGATGCCGATGCCCTTCTTGAATTCTCTTCCGATAAAGATATTCTGAGCTACCGTAAGATGACCAAGCATGTTCAGCTCCTGATGCACAATAACGATACCTGCATCCTGCGCTTCTCTTGTATTGTGAAATTCTACTTCTTTTCCTTCAAATGTAATTGTTCCGGAATCCTTTGTATAAATACCTGTGAGAACCTTCATCAGTGTGGACTTTCCGGCGCCGTTCTCACCCATCAGCGCATGTACTTCACCCCTGCGGACCTCAAGATCCACGTGATCCAGTGCATGAACGCCCGGGAATGATTTATCGATTCCTTTCATAGTTAAGATTACATCGCCCATACTTTTACCTCAGCCTTTCTACTTATATCACTATCACAATCTGGTTGCTGTTTTCTAGTTTTTGCGGCGTCTTCCGAGTACATCAAAATATACCGCTGCAATTACAATAATACCTGTGATAATCAACTGGTAGTTCTTGTTCATACCAAGTGCAAGAATACCCTCCTGCAGAAGTGCTATGATAAATACGCCGATCACCGTACCGCTGATGGATGCAAGTCCTCCTGCCATGGAAGTTCCTCCCATAACACAGCCTGCAATGGCCTCATTGTTGTACTGGTCACCGTAGCCCGGCTGAACCGTCGTATAGGCTGATACAAAGAAGATCGCTGCGATTCCCACCAGCAGGCCGCAGATCACATAAGCTGCCATCTCCCAGATTTTTACATTTACACCGGAGAGGCGGACAGCCTCTTTATTGCTTCCGAGGCAGAGAATAAAACGTCCGATCTTTGTCTTGTTCAGAATAATTGCACAGATCACTGCAACACCGAGGAAGATGAAAAGACCTACCGGGATATTGCCGACCTTGACAATGTTGCGGTACCAGCCCTCAGCAGATGTGGACTGGGGCCAGCTCACTGACTGAGCCTTCGTAAATACGGAAGCAAGACCTTTTGCAATGTTCATACTTGCCATCGACACGATAAACGGAGGCACAGACCAGAATGCCACAAGATATCCGTTAAACATTCCGAATCCAAGTCCGACAAGCAGGCTGATCACCATTGCCAGCACCATCGGCACTCCGTAATTGGTAAGGCAGAAGCCCGAAATAAGCGCGCAGCAGAACATAACAGGACCTATTGAGAAATCAATACCGCCGGTCGCAATGACAAATGTAACTCCAAGTGATAAGAATCCCAGGAAATACACGTAATTCAGCGCACTCAGAATACGAGAATAGCTGAGGAACGTAGGACTCATGATCGCGAATGCCACGTACATGATAATCAGCACACATACCAGCAAGATACGGTTCAATCCGATCTTTTTCACAATCGGGTTTTTCTTCAAATTTTCCATTCTTCTTCCTCCTGACCTCTTTCATTACCTGCTCATACCGCAGACGTATCATACTGCCATCATAAAACAAATTAACGGGAATTTTAATAGAAAATCTTCCAAGAAATGGGTAAAATCTTCCTGTTATCCAGGAAGATTTTTTACTTTTTTGGTATATTTACCGATTAACATACGATTAATTCTGTGTTTCTCTGAACAGGAATAAAAGCTTCTGATTTTCCTCCGAATACATGGTTTCTTTCGTCACAGCCTGGGAACCTGAATCAATGGACTCAGGAACCTTCTTTCCCTGCAGGACGGATACTGCCGTCTCCACGCTGAGATATCCCATATTGAAAGGCTTCTGAACGACAATCCCTTCAAATACTCCCGATTCCAGAAGCTGGATTTCCTCCAGAGAGCTGTCAAATCCCACCATGCAGATCTGATCTGTCAGTTCCAGATCTCTCACCGCCCGTGCTGCTCCCACAGCCGAATACTCATTGAGCCCCGCAAGGACATTGATATCAGGATGTTCCTGCAAAAGCTCCTTCGTCACCTGATAGCCCTGTTCATAGTCTGAATTGGAAAACACCGTTCCAACGATTTTGTCCGCATACCGTGACAGACCTCTGCGCAGTCCTTCCTCCCGCTCAATGGCGGTGGAAGCTCCCTCCACGTGAGCCACGATTCCGATTACCGGATTTTCCGGCAGATTATCGGCGATACACTCCGCCATTTTCTGCCCTGCCTCTATATTGTCCGTGGCAATCACAGATCTGCTGATATCCTCATCCAGTCTGGAATCCACCAGAATCAGCGGAATTCCAGATTCCGTCACCGCTTTTGCCGCCTCTGTCACCTGCGTATAGCTGGTCGGAGCAAGAATAACAATATCCGGTCTGTCCTCGATGGCCCGGTAAAGAATCTCAGCCTGCATCCTGTGATTGTCCTCCGCATCGGCCGCCTCCAGAATCAGTTCTGCCCCGTACTCCTTGGCGCCTGCCTGTGCTCCCTCAATCAGAGCCTTCCAGAAGTCATTCTGTTCATCGATGACTTTCGGGACAAACAAAATTCTGTAAGGCTCTTTCTCCGCGCTGTTTCTGTTCCAGAAATAAATGCTCAGAATCACTGCTGCCGCAAACAGCACCGTCAGAAGAAACGCGTTTCTTCCCCTCTCTCTTTTTTTACTGGATAAAGGTTTCATCTTCCGCCTCCTTCCACTCGGGGTTCGGTATTGTGACAAATACCATGGTTCCGGCTCCCGGTGCGCTCTCGTAGGAGAGGCCGTACTGCGATCCGTAATAAAGCTGAAGACGGTTATGTACATTATAGACACCGACTTTTCCCGTCTTTCCTCCTCTGTCAGGCTTCTCCAGAATATGCTTTACAACCTCCGGCTCCATACCCGGTCCGTTGTCCGCGATTGTGATCACCAGTTTTTCCCGCCGGATTCTCACAGAAATCATCAGCATTCCCTTATTCCGGGCATACTTGATTCCGTGGTAAATCGCATTTTCCACCAGCGGCTGAATCACAAGCTTTACAATCGGCATGTGAAGAGATTCCGGCTGTACATCAATTTCAAATTCCAGCTGATCCTTGTAACGCATTTTCTGAATCGTCAGATAGCTTTTCGTATAGCTGATTTCCTGTTCTATGGTGACAATTTCATCCTCATTGCTGATGCTCTGGCGCAGAAGTCTTGCCAGCGAGGAAGTCATCAGCACAACCTCCTGATTCTTTCCGCTCTCCGCCATCCAGATGATGGAGTCCAGCGTATTGTAGAGGAAATGTGGATTGATCTGAGACTGGAGCGCATTGAGCTCACTCTTTCTCTTTTCCTTCTGCTCCCGCACATTCTCATCCATCAGCTTCCTGATTCGCTCCGTCATGATCCGGAACGTCGTACCGAGATCAGAGATTTCATTGTCCGCATCAATCACGATTTTTTCCACGTCAAAATTGCCCTTTTCCACTTCCTTCATGGATTGCTGGAGCTGCTTGAGCGGTCTTGAAATTTCTCTCGATATCAGGCTTGCAAGCAGAATAGCCGCCGCAAACAGAATCAGTCCGCTGAGGAAATACGCATTCTGCATGCTCTCCCTGTTCTTCATCAGCTCGCTCAGGTAGGAGACGCCCACAGCCGTCCATCCCGTCTTTTCCGAACGGCGGAACGTATAGACCTTGCTGTCATCCTTCTCCTTTACGACGAAGCTGCCGTTTTCTGCCTCCAGCACCTCGTCAATGCACTCGGTCTTCACTCCGCTGTAGAGGAGCTGCTGCTGCGGATGATAAATAATATTTGCCTCATCATCCAGGATGAAGACGTAGCCTCTGTTTCCAAGACTGATATTTTTTCCGAGTGAATTGATGGAACTGTAGTTCAGATCCACAAAAAATACGCCCAGTATCTCCTGCGTATTCCTGTCCACGATGGGAGTGCTGAGCGTGACAACCCACGGATAACTGTCTTTAATAATATTCTGGACATGGGAAGGAGAGATGGATGCCTTCACTTCTCCGGTGAGGATATCTCCTCCCTCCAGAGCATTCCGGTACCAGTCCACCTCTTTGTAATTGACGTATTCATTCAATGTCACATCATCCCGGTTGATCAGATATTTTCCGTTTTCACCGAGAATGCCAATACTGGAAATATCCGGCCTGGAATCCAGAATCGTCTGAAACTGCTCCGTCAGCCTCTGCTTCGCGTTATCCGCCTCCGAATGATACATCTGTGCTTCGTATCCGGCCAGACGTTCTGTCTGATCTGTATCCTCCGTCTCTTCTGAATATCCGTCCTTCAGAAAAATCCCCGCATCCTGATTTCCGATAATCATATAGGCGATATTTCCCATATAATCTATGTACGTATCCAGATTCCCATTGACCTGCTCCACAAGCTGCATGGCATAATCCTGGGAATTTTCAATCACCGCATCCTCCGTATAATTGATGGAAAATGCGATGAATATCAGAAGCGCCGAGATAATCAGGACAGAAAAAGATACCAGAATCGAGGTACGGATACTCTTAAATCTCAAAAGCCACGTTCTCTTTTTCATGGAGCTGTTCCTTTCCCGGATATTTTCCGTATTATATTTTCCGTCATTATTTCTGCTTTCCGCCTCAGCCTTCCTGACGCATTTTCTTCGCGTACTCCTTCGGCGTACAGCCGGTCATCTTTTTAAATGCCGCACTGAAATAGTGGGGATCCGCGTATCCGACCTCCCTCGCAATCTCATTCGTCCTTCTGGATGTATGCTCCAGCAGAGCCTTCGCCTTCTCCATGCGCTTCTTCGTCAGCGCTTCAATGAATGTCTCCCCGGTGCAGCTTTTGAAAATCGAGCTGAAATAGCTGGTACTGATCGCCAGATAGCTGCACACCGAATTCAGCGTAACGCTGGAATCCGCATAGTTTTTTTCAATATAATCAAGCGCCATCAATGCCTGACGTCTTCCGTAGCCCTCTTTCTGATCTATGAGAATATCTGACACCTTCACACAGAAATGAACCAGATCCTGCTCCACCTCAGAGAGATGCTCCTTGTCATAGATGGCATTCAGCAGCGCTTTCTCCTCCGCAGCAATGGTTGCATCACTGACACCCGAATCATCCATCTCATTCAATATGGACAGCACGGCATTCTGCACGTAAAAAATACTGCGGTTCCTGCTCACATACGCATCCCTGATTGCCTGGATAAAACCGTGAACCTCCTGCCTGATCTCCTTTCCACGGTTGCCCTTGATCGCCGTCACAATCCGTTCTGACCAGTAGCTGACGTTCACATTTCCCGCCACGCGCTCCGGCGTCAGCTTTTTTGCATAAATTACTCTGGCATTTCCAAGCTGAAAGCGATACTCCAGCGCATCCTTTGCATCCTGGAATGACTTTGGAAGCTGATAAATGGAGCTGACGGTAAATCCGACACCGATCGTCGTCGTAATATTCAGGAATTCCCGGATCGACTCCTGTATTCTTTCACACAGCTTGAGCACCTTATTTTCCAGCGTATTGTCTCCCGAAAAAATCAGAACCGTGCTGTTGGCCACATCCTGAAATGCAACGCCGAGGGATGTTTCACGGATAATTTCCTCCGCAATATTGTATACGGCAAACAATGCAAGATCCGTTTTCTTTTCCTGTCCCTCACGGAAAAATCCGCTGACATCATCTGCCTGAATCATCGCCGTCATAAAATAATTGCCGTGGAAAGAAACATCGTAATCCTCCATTTTTTTGCGGATTTCTTCCTCCGACATGACAGAATCTCCCTGCAGAAGCTGATGCAGGAATCTGCCGCGCAGCACCGGAAAGTTTGACATATATTCTCCCCGGAACCGCTTCATGTTTTTTGTGCGCTGGCTCGCCGCATCCAGAGTCTCTTTCACCCTCTCCAGTATCTCCGACAGCTCCATGGCTGTCACCGGCTTCAGAATATACTCCACCACCTGATACTTCAGAGCCTTCTTCGCATATTCAAATTCATCATATCCGCTGATGATTACTACTCTCGTGTCGCGGCAGTTCTCATACACGTATCTGGCAAGCTCAATCCCATCCACATACGGCATGTAAATATCAGTCAGCACAAGGTCCACCGGCCGCTCCTTCAGCTGCTCGATGGCCTCTCGCCCGTCCTTGCAGGTCCCGACCAGCTCATAGCCGAGCTCCTCCCATTTCGTATTCTGGCTGATCGCCTCACGGATCAGTATTTCATCATCAACCAGCAAAACACTGTACATAAAATCCTCCAATACCTCTGTTACAGATATAGTATCATCATACCCTACTTTCCCATAAAAAACAATGCAGGATCATTGTTTTTTATTTGTTTTGCACAGTCATTTATTATTTTTCTGTCTGTTCATCTGTGTTTTTGTTGATCTCACGGTTAATTTCCATAATCATCAGAAGAGTCACCGGTCCCAGGGCCACGCCGGCCGGACCGTACAGATAAAGCCCCGCATACACGACCACGATCATCACGAAAGGATAGATTCCAAGCTTTGCACCGATCAGCCTCGGCTCCAGAAATTCCCTGACAATATACGTCAGCAGAAACAGTCCCACGTATCCTGCCGCCATGCGGAATCTGCCGCGGAACAGCAGAAATACAGCCATCGGAATCAGCACGGTACCCGTCCCGATAAACGGCAGAGCATCCATCAGTCCGATGATAATGCCAAGCAGCAGAAAATACGGATTGCCCAGCGCCCACAGTCCCGCTGTACACAGAAGAATGATCACGCCGATAATTATCCCCTGTGCCTTCATATACATACCGCCCTGCTGCCACATGCGCTGTGTGATGCGGTGGAAATGGCCGTACCACCGGTACTGCTCCAGCTTTTCCTTCATTTCATCGTAATCCTTCATCAGAAGAATCACCGCCACAAACAGCATCAGCAGAAACAGTCCCGCATCCAGCAGCTTCTTCAGATACCGCACGGAATAATTAAACACGCCGGGAATCATATAGACTCTGATCTGCTCCGTCGCATGGTCCAGGCTGGAATAGACAAAAGACCGCACCTCATCCACCTCCACGCCGAATTTCCGCTCCGCCAGATAACAGCAGTCATCGATCCACCCGCAGAAACAGGAATAATAGTAGTCAAAATTCACGGCCACCTTCCGGATCTGCTCCGTCAGTACACAGTAAACCCAGTAAAAAAGCAGCAGAAACGCTCCCAGCAGCAGCACGAGCAGAACAGAAACGATAATCTCCTTTTTCCAGGGAAGCTTTTTCCTGATTTTCTCAGTGACCGGATTCAGCAGATGTACCAGAACATACGCAAACAAAAAGGGAATTACGTATGGCAGCAGATATTTCATGACGAAATACACAGCTGCCGCAATTCCCAGCGTTCTCAGTATTTTTCTTCCCTCAGACATACTTCCGCACCTCCGTTTTCCACAGAAGTACGTTTCAGTACTTTCCCACACAATTATACCTTTGGCTTCTGTTTTTCCTGTACTTCTCTGGAAGTGATACGGTTAGTATGATTCTTTTCTGTTTCATTTATTCCTGCGGAGCTTCCGTTTTGCTTCCATTACCTGTCATAATCGGCACGGCGCGCCAGCACATACAGGAAATCGGACAGACGGTTCATATACTTCATCGCTTCCCTGTCCGCTCCGTAAAGCTGTGCCACCTTCGCAAATCTGCGCTCCGCCCGTCTCGCCGTCGATCTTGCCATATCAAGCCTGGCCGACAGTTCACAGCCGCCATACAGGACAAAGGCTTTTTCCCGCGGAAAAGAAGATTCCAGCTCATCAATTCTGTGCTCCAGAAGCGCTGTCTCGGATGCCGGAAAAGCGTAGCCGGGATTTCCCGGATCTGCCACGCCGGACATAATCTTCATCAGATTTCTCTGAATGGCTGAAATCGTTTCCTGATACTGTCCCTGTCCGTACCCTGCATCCCACGCTTTTGCCATTCCCAGCCAGCTGTTCAGCTCATCTATGATTCCGTTCAGCTCAATTCTCTCATCGTACTTGGGGATTTTCGCTCCGTTTATCAGAGTTGTCCACCCCTCATCGCCTTTTCTGGTATAGATATCCACAATATGCACTCCTTTTTCACGCATCAGCCTGCTTTTTCCACAATCCTATATTATGATTTGTCAGGAACTGCTTTCTTGTCCGCATTATTTTATGCTGTCCCGCAAGGGCATCTTTTTCATGATTCTGGCCGCATTCGCCCCTGTTATGCGGCAATTCTGCTTCGTGGGGTTTTTATGCAGCTCCACATATCTGTCCCCGGGAAGTCCCTTCATCTGCAGTACAATTTCAGATCCGTCCATCCCAATCCCGGTACCCATCATGGAATCCTCTGCGGCTCTGCGCGCAAGTGTCTCTGCACAGAGCTCCGGACACTTTCCTGAAACCGGATTGTTTTTGTCTTCCTCCATCCGGAAAATTTCAAAAAAGACCCCCTCTTCCTCCATACCTGCACCGACTTCAGCCAGCAGCTTCTCATCCGCATGATACGTATAGATAAAAATAGAAGGTCTTCTCGTTACCATATTTTCCTCCTGTTTTCCGGACGCTTTCCGGCTCTTTTCTCTCATCTGTCCTCCGGATCATATTATAAGCTGTCCGACAAATAAGCCTGACGTCGATTTTCCGTGCTTTGCACTCCCAAAATCGACGAAAACATTCACAATCCGCTCATATTATTCTCCGAGATAGGACAGCACCAGCCCAGTAGCCACCGCGTTTCTCGGCCCTTCCGTGCTGCGGATATTTCCGCGGCCGCACACAATACGGTATCCCGCGAACTCCTCCATCAGAATCTCCGGAATTTCAAAATCCTCCGCCGAACCGCCCACCAGTACCACATTTGCAATCTTTTTCATGTCGTGATCCGGCGCAACAGCCTTCATTGCGCGCAGCGCATTCGTCACAAACACCTTTTTCTTGGCCTCCCGGCGCACCTGGACAATCTTTTCCATCGGAATATCCTTTTCCATCCGCACCATACCCTTTTCCGTCAGAAGCACCACGCGTCCATAGAATTTGGGTTCAATGGATTCCTCGACGAAATTCATCCGGCCGTCCTCCATGCGCATATGGAACAGACTTTCCACCTTTGCAAGAGGATATTTTTTGATCTGCTCCGCCATATGGCGGTCTTCCAGTCCCAGCTCGATCTGGATCAGCATGGACACAAGCTCTCCGGCTCCCGCCTGATGGGTCATTATGACTTTTCCCGACTCCGTGATGACTGCCGCATCCGTGGAGCCTCCTCCCATATCCAGTACTGCGATCGGAAGCTGCGTTCCCGGTGTCGTCATGGCGCCGAAGCTTGCCATAACAGCCTCCACTCCCGCCACAACCACCTCCGTGCCGAGTTCACTGTGGAGACGCTGCGCAATTTTCTGCATCGGAAGCTGCTGCGTTCTCACCATGGCTGCAACGCCGACTGCCTTTTCCAGACACGTCTCTCCCGCCAGAGCGCCGGATATTTTCACAGGTGCCAACGTATCCACCGCCAGAATATCTGTAATATGAATATCCTCCGCCTGCTGCCCGTCCAGCTCACTCATACTGCGCCGGATTCTCTCAAACATATTTCCCACATTCGTATCTGCCTGTCCTCTGATATCCCGGATTTTCCCGGCATCGCAGACAGCAGCCATAATCTTTCCCGCACCTTCATCGAGATTGATGGATGTATCCTTTTCTCCATGAAGATAAATTTCTCCCGCCGGAAGCACATTTTCCCTGATGTTTCCGTTCGGTGTCCTGATCACAACGGCACTGCGCTTTCCGATCAGGCTCTTGGCAATCGGAGTCACCATCCTGGTCTGATCCGCATTCAGCTTCAGAAGCGTGGCAATCCCGTATGGATTGGACAGCATACGGATACTCTGTCCCGCCAGCGCCACCTCAATCGCAGCCAGCTCCCCGTCCGGAAGCTTTTCGATCTGAGCCACTTCATCGATGATCGGAATTTTATGATCCAGACGGTTCCACACCAGAACCGCCTCATCCGCCTGCAGAATCACCCCCTGAATCCCGTCCGGCGCTGCATTGATGGCTGCGGCAATCTCCTCATACGTATGACTGCGGGAAGCTGTCAGGATATAATGTTCTCCCGTCTCCCTCTGTTTCATACATTCCATGGAGATCAGCCGTCCCACAGCCTGTCCGGCCCCGGCCGGTGTGGACGGATTATGCCCGATCATGGAGGAATCCGTGATAATAGTCTCTGTCAGCGTCTCCATGGCCGTATCACCGATCACGGGAGCAGCCTCATTAAGCCGCACCAGTGTCAGATCCTTCTCCTCCAGCCCTGCCTTCGAAAGCGCCTGCTTCAGCGCGGATTTGATCGAATGAATATTGGCAATCGTCCCTTTCGTCCCCGTGGTAGGCACAGAAGCACCCGATAAAAATTTCAGTTCTCCGAAATAATCAATGGAACCGATACAGACCTCCGTCGTTGAATTTCCAATATCTACACCCGCAATTATTTTCAAAGCAGGATTCCCCTTTTCTCATATACTTCCACGGCCTGCATTACCAGCATGGCACAGTTTCTCGCATGATACTTTTCCAGAAGCTCCTGCGCCATCAGCACCAGCTCCAGCTTTGTGGAACGGTTCGGACGCAGCTTGTCATACATTTTCAGAATTACCTCATCCGGCACATCCACCAGTTCTGCAGCCCGCTCGAAATTCTTCTTCATAGGAAGATTTCCTGCCTCCTCGGCTACCTGTCCCTGAATATTCAACGTCTCTCTGGAAATTTTAATATCGTCCGCCTGAACGTGATTTTTCATTACCTCATCCAGCGTAATCTCTGTCAGTTTTTTTCCTGTCTTTGACCGGATGGAATCCTGTTCATATTCTCCTATCGGATAACGCATTTTCAGCCCTCCCACTCAATAGCGCCGACCTCCGGATCCAGCTGCTCTGTCTCTGCGATATGCATCAGCGCCGCCTTTACCTGGTACTTTGGCCGGGACATCGGATCATTGGTGCACGGAATCGGTACAACCTGCTCTCCCTTGACGTATTTGCCTGCATTTCTGCCGATCCCGCGGTAAGTCTCCAGATTCATCAGCGGTGCCTGTGGAAACAGCTCCAGATTAGACAGAGGATACAGATCCTTCTGGTGAATCACCGTCGTGCCCTTTGACTGAATGCCGATACCGATACCGGAACCGGACAGCTTTGCCGCCTCCAGTGCCATGAAACACACGTCCGAGGTATCCAGGATCTTCACTACTCTCGATACCATTCCTTCCTCCTCGATCCCCGCCTTTACATTTGCGAGAACATCATCCAGACTGATACCACAGATCGTTTTTTTGATTTCCCTCTGAAATGCCGCTCCGACTCCGATCACTACCTCTTTCGGATCACTTCCCTTAGCCGCTCTCGGATAACCGGAATAATCCGTCTTTTTCTCATTTACCCGCTCTCTTCCTGCAAGAGGAGAGACTGACTGTGATGCCAGATCCTGTGCCCGAAGCTGTGCCATCACCTCATCTGTAATCTTTCTGACCAGTTCTTCTGAAAACTGCATAGCCTCACCTCCTATATATCTCTCGGATCAATCATATGCGGAATATTCTTAATCTCCTCCCAGCGCTCTCCCTCCACTCGGTAGCCGGTACCGGGACCCATATAATCATTGGGCGTATTGATCCCTGACATCACATGGAAGCCACGATCGAGAATCGCCGCAGTCTGCATATAGTCTCCTGCCACACGCTGCTTCAGCATATTCAGCACACTCTCTGCCAGATCCTCGAAGCCGGACTCATACAGAGCCCTCACAACGTCAAGCCCCGTAATGCCCCTCTTCAGAACATCCTCGGCCGCCATCAGATCTGCCGTCACATCGCGCCCCGGCGTATCCTTGCTGCCGTGGGCATACGTGACAAGCTCCACCTGTTCATCCGTCACCGGCGACAGTCCCAGATATTTAAAGACCGCCTGCACAGCCCGCGCCGCCTTATTTCTCACACGGATCACATCCTCCTCCCGTACCGGGCGAAGGCCGCCATCCACCTGCATATCTCTCTGCAGTACATTATAATCATCAAAGTCCTCCGCATCAAAATTTGATCCGGCAAACATATTGTCATAATTCGGCTCCGCAGCATATCCGGAAAAAATGAAATCCGTTCCCGGAAGGAACTGCAGCATCGTCCTCGCCGTACGCCTCATATCTGAATTGGAAAAACTCTGGTCATTGGAGGATGCACACTCCAGACCGAGCAGTGCCGCCACAAGATTCTCGCTGAGAATCTCACGGATACCTGCCGGTACTGCTCCCGTCACACCGATACAGCTCACCGAACCGTTCTGGATTCCCTGGCTGCCCGCTCCCTTCGTCATATACAGACAGCGGCACTCCAGATACAGCATGGATTTCTTTTCGCTGTTGCCCATCAGCACCTCCGAGCCTGAGCCTGAGGTAAACCTCACCTTCAGTCCCCTGGAAGCGTAGGCAGAATTCAGAAACGCCTTTGAATACGGCGTATCATCTCCGTCAATAAATACCTTTTCCGTTCCGTACACAGACAGCGTCTCCGCATACGTAGTCAGTCCGCGGATACCAAGCTCCAGCTCCGTCGCCTCCTCCGCCGAGCACTGAGTAAGCACTCCGGGACGTCCTGCCTGGGATCCGATCAGAAGAGCCATAGCTGACAGCGGCGCGTATCTGGCCACGCCCATGGTAGTCTCCTCCTCCGCAAACCCCCTCAGAGCTCCTTCTGCCGCGTCCGCCGCGATCTGCACCGGATCATCCTTCAGATTCGTGATGTGAGCCTGATTTCCCGGAACTCTGCGCGCACGCATCTTCTGCATACCCATCATCAGCTCCACCACATTCAGGTAATTCAGCACCTCCGTCATCTTGGCCGGTGTGATACCTGATGCAATCTTCAGAATATCCTTCCGTGTCACATGAATATCCACGATCCTGCGTGCAATCTCCAGAGAAGACAGCTTCATGGACTGCTCCGCCTGATCCACATCAATCGCATAATCGGCAATGAACTGGTCGATAAAATCAAAATCCTCCCGCTTCTTACCATCCAGCTCAATAATCCTGCCGTTTTCCACTACGACAGAGGGTGTCGGATCATACGGACTCTTCATCGCCACAAACCCCTTTTCCGGCCACTCGGAAATATACCCGTCCTTATTGACCGGCCTCTGATCCAGCACCTCAAATCTCTTTGCTCTTTTCATGCCGCCCCTCCACACAATACCTTCTGAATTTATTGATTTGCCTTTGTTCTTCCGTCTATCATACCATATTATTCCACACAATACAACACAATCCAAACAAACTTTTTAATTTTTACATCAAAACATTCGAAAAATCTCCGACGACGGCTCCGTCTCAAATTTCATCTGTTTTCCACTGGACGGATGACGGAAAGTCAGAGATACAGCACACAGTGCCAGCCCATTTGGCGCATTGATGCCATCCCTTTCGGATTCACACTTACCATCCGGAATACCGAACTGCTGCCACTGTCCGTTATACTTCTGATCCCCGTAAAGAGGAAGTCCCGCATGTGCCATCTGTACACGGATCTGGTGATGTCTGCCCGTTTTCAGCTCGATATCCGCCAGGATATACTCCCGCTCCCCCACCGCAGCTCTCCCTGCGACGCGAAACGAAAGTTCTGCCCTCTTTGCATCTTTTGTTTCCCTGTCACAGACAGAAGAAGTATTCGTTCTCCCATCCTTCACCAGATAATCCTCGAGCCGGTATACCATTGCTTCTTTTGGATTCTCTGCTCCGGGAAAAAGCATTCCCCTCTCCTGCACACAGCAGACCGCCCGGTATATCTTCTTCACAGTCCCCTGCCGGATCTGCTTTCCAAGCTCCGCCGCAGCCCGTTTCGTCTTCGCAAAGACAAGCACACCCTCCACCGGCTGGTCAAGGCGGTGCACCACGTTTATGGCAGGCGTTTCGCCCTTTTCGGCCAGATAATTATTCAGAATACTCACCATATCCTTCTGCCCCAGCCTGGCACTCTGCACGGGAATTCCCGCCTTCTTATGGCAGACAATCAGTTCTTTATCTTCATATAAAATATTTAAAATATTATTGTCTGTTTCCGTATTTCTCACTGTGATATATCTCCCTGCTGTAATGAAACGGACAGCTTTCCGCCGAAACGAACCTCACAATCCTTATGGTAGAAAGAAATTCCGAAACAGCTGATGTCACGGTAACCATCCATTTTCAGTTCATCCATATATTTTCTGTCATAAATCTGTTTTACGGCAGCCTCCGCATCCTTCTCCAGTTCAGTGACAGCTTCCGATACTTTCAATTCCAGCACAAATGCTCTGCCTCGCAGAGACGGTGTCCTCATCGTCAGATCTGATCTTCCGTTTCCCGATTCACGGTTAGATTTTACAATATATTTGCTGCTCTGGCTCAGAATACCTGTCATAAAACCATGATAAAAATTCTCAGCATTATCATAAAAGCTTATTACAGACAGAAGCTGTTCTCCTATAATTTCACACATATCATCCGAACATCCTTCTTCCATGGCTTTATAAAGATCACGAAAATCCTGTTTCTTTATTTTATCCTCAAACCAGCCCATAATAACATTCTCATAGACACTGATCAGTTCTTCATTTGGGATCGCGACTGTCAGAATAATCTTTCGCCCTTCCAGTCTTTCTCCTCTTTTCGTCAGATAACCGGTAAAATAAAGAAAATTCCATATATTCTCTCCGGAAGCATACATGTCCTCATACGTTATTTCTTCATGGACGCAAATATTAATCCTTCCTCCATTGACCAGCTGCTCCATCTGATTTTTTGTTTCCCAGTCTGCGCGACTGATCATATCGCGTATAATTTCATTTGAACTGGTGTTTACCCAATACGGCTTTGGATATGAATTCTTATCTGCATTCAGATCATACAGAAACTTAATGACACTCCATGGGTTGTATACATCCGTATTGCCAAAAGTATAACCATCATAC
Source organism: Lachnospiraceae bacterium (assembly GCA_004557975.1). Classification (GTDB taxonomy): domain Bacteria; phylum Bacillota; class Clostridia; order Lachnospirales; family Lachnospiraceae; genus Choladousia. Next base: position 4,290 of record SFEV01000041.1, on the reverse strand, counting down.
CACCGCTTCATATCCGGCATCCGTGACTCGCATTCATAATAGGACATCATCTGATCCACTTCTTCACTGATAAATCCAAAATGCTCACTGTAGCTCCTGTCCATAACAGAAATAATATTCAGGTGATTCAGTCCGGTAAATATACTTTCCTTTGATATTCTGAGACAGCCTGTAATGACAGCAAAATGAAGGCTGTCGTTCGTTTTCAGTGCTGATTCCAGCAGAGACTGCACAAAATTAACCATCTGATCATAAAAGCCATGGAAATATGCGTTTTCTAAAGGCACATCATACTCATCCACCAAAATAACCGCTTTTTCACCGACGACTTTACAGAGACAGCTGCTTAAAAATTTTACTGAGCCGGAATATTCATTTAAATTCGCTTCTCCGTTCATGATCCTGCAAAAACGTTCACATTCCTTTTTTGAGAGTATCTTCTTCGTCAGAATATATTCGTGCCGTTTAAATTCGTCTGAAATCTCCTCACATATTTTGAAACAGGAATCTTCGTAAGTATTTTGTTTTGCCGATTTCAGAGTCAGATTAATTACCGGATATCTGCACATCTGAGAAACGTAGCTGTCACCACATTCCATAATCTTTAAATTTCCGAACAGAGCTCTGTTTTTTTCATTTTTTTCATCATTGCCTGTATTTTCAAAAAAATAACGAAGCATACTCAGATTCAGAGTTTTTCCGAATCTTCTGGGACGTGTAAACAGATTTACTTTTCCTCTGAGATCCAGAAGCTCCCTGATAAACAGCGTTTTATCTACGTAATAATAGTCATTCGCTATAATTTCCTCAAAATTTTCAATTCCAATCGGCAATGCCTTTGGCATATCTGTTCCCCCTCCCGAATGACTTTCTTCAGATCATTCATCTTCTGTTTTCAGTATAAACAGAATCCTGTTTATAATCAAGAAAGTTTTCCCGCACCGATATTATTGTTACTGATCTGTTCACGTGCCACGCCATGCAAGCCACAAACCGACTGTTTAAACAGGCTATTCTCTGCTACGCAGCTCTTGTCTGTGACTGATAAAACATAAATTGACAGTATATTCTGCAGAATGATAAAATGAGCAGGAACTATTCCGAATATCAAAATTTTATTTCTTACAGGAGCTGTCATGGCAAATCATATTTTTTATAACGGAAACATCCATACAATGAACGAGCAGGTCGTATCTGCCATTGCTGTAAAGAACCATACGATTGAAGCTGTCGGAACAATGGAAGAGGTGAAGCATCTGGCAGAGACCGGATGTACCTTCACGGATCTGCATGGAAGATGTGTCGTCCCCGGCTTCAATGATACCCACTGCCATCTGATGATGACAGGCCTGAAATATGAGCGTCTGAATCTGAACGGAGTCAGATCCGCCAAAGAGCTGATCGAGCGCGGACAGGCCTATATCAGGGACCGGAAGCTTCCGGAGGGCACCTGGATCATCGGCGGCGGCTATGACCACAATCTGTTTGACGATCCTGAAATTCCTGACGGAAACGTAATGGAAGCCATTTCAGGCGTACACCCGGTCATGGCAGAGCGCATCTGCGGCCATGTGGGGGCGGCAAACAGACTGGCTCTGTCCCTGGCAGGCTTTGATGAGAAGACAGAGATTCCGGGAGGAGTGCTGGACAAGGATGCAGACGGGCATCTGACCGGCATCATGCGCGAAGCAGCTCTCGATGAATTCAAGCTTCGAATGCCGCAGATCGATCTTTTCTCCGCAAAGCAGGCAATTGTGACTGCCATGAAAAAAGCCAGTGAATACGGACTGACCTCCATGCAGTCAGATGACACCGACGGTGTCCCGTTCCCGCTGGTGCTCCAGGCGTACCGGGAGCTTGAAGAGGAGGGCCGGATGACCGTCCGCATCTTCCAGGAGGTGCATGCCCCCAGGCTGCCTGCCCTGCATACATTTCTGCAGACCGGACTGCGCACCGGAGACGGCAGTGACTTTTTCCGTATCGGAAATATCAAGCTGCTGGCAGACGGTTCCCTGGGAGCCAGGACCGCAAGTCTCCGTGAGGATTACAGTGATGATCCCGGAAATAAAGGAATCGCCGTATACACTCAGGAAGAGCTTAATGAGGTTGTCCTGGCGGCACACCAGGCAGGCATGCAGGTGGCCATTCACGCCATCGGCGACGGAGCCGTCTTACAGTGCATCTGCGCATTTGAAAAAGCTTGGGAAACAGATCGCGTAGACATGCGAAACAGAATCGTACACTGTCAGTTCGTCGATGAGGACATGCTGGACCGGATGGCAGCCAGCCACATTGCAGCTGATATCCAGCCCCCATTCGTTCCCAGCGATTACCCTCTGATACCTTCCCGGCTCGGAGCCAGAGAATCCGGAGGATACGCATGGAAATCCATGATTGACAGGGGAATTCATACAGGCGGCGGTTCAGACTGCCCTGTGGAATCCTTCAGTCCGATCTGGGGCATTCACTGTGCAGTAAACAGGACTGACGAAAAATCTGAACCGCCGGGCGGATGGCACCCGGAACAGAAGCTGACCGTGGAGGAGGCGGTAAAGCTGTATACCTCTGACGGCGCTTATCTCTCCTTTGAAGAAAATAAAAAAGGAACCTTAGAACCGGGAAAACTGGCTGATTTCACAGTGCTCGATCAGGATATTTTTGAAATCGAACCTGAAAAAATAAAAGACACGAAAGTAATCATGACAATAGTGGGAGGAAAGAATACCTATGGGACTGCCGAAAAACTGTAGCTTAAATCTTTATTCCAAATGGCCCCGCGGGGAACGGAATCTCATCACTGATGTGCCCGGAGTCACAGTGGGCCATGATACAATCGATGAAGGGGACATCCACACCGGAGTCACTGCCATTCTGCCTCATCCCGGAAATCTGTTCCGGGATAAAGTAATGGCAGGCGTATCTGTTATCAACGGTTTCGGGAAAAGTACAGGACTTGTACAGGCAGAAGAGCTGGGAACCATAGAGACACCTATTTTGCTGACCAACACACTCAGCGTCGGAACAGCTTCCGAAGCACTGACCAGATACATGCTGGAGCAAAATGAAGACATCGGTGTAACCACCGGAACAGTAAACTGTGTTGTGACAGAATGCAACGACGGCCGCCTCAACGATATCCGCGGCATGCACATAAAAGAAGAACACGTACGAAGAGCGCTCTCAAATGCAGCCGCAGATTTTGATGAGGGAGCCGTGGGCGGCGGCACCGGAATGGTCTGCCTGGGATTAAAAGGAGGTATCGGTTCCTCCTCCCGCACCGTAAAAGTGGATGGAAAAGATTACACAATCGGCGCCCTCGTCATGTCCAATTTCGGGGCAGCCGGCAATCTGGTCATCGGAGGCAAACATTACGACACCAGGAAGTGCATGGAAGAATGTCAGAAAGACAAAGGTTCCATCATTATGATCCTTGCCACCGACATTCCCTTAAATGAGCGTCAGCTGAAGCGCGTCGCCAGACGCTCCATGATCGCCCTCGCCAGGACAGGCTCCTACAGCGGCAACGGCAGCGGCGACATCGCCATCGCCTTCACCACCGCCAACCGCCTGCCCCATTACAGCGACTGCCTGATCCTTGACATGAAAATGTTCTACGACGAAGAAATCGACATCGTATTTGAAGCCGCCGTGGAAGCAGTGGAGGAATCCATCATCAGCTCCCTGTATCACGCAAAAACAATGACAGGTATCCGCGGAAACAAATATATGGGACTGCGGGAATTTCTGGAAAAGTACGGTGAAAATTAATTTTCCATAAAAAATCCGCTATACAGTACAGACAGTAACTGCATAGCGGATTTTAATACTTATAATCTTCTGCTCTTATTCACTTTTCAGAAATTTCCCCGGACGTTCTCCTTCATTCTGTCATATGCTTCTTCCAGCATCACTCTCGGAGAAGCAATATTCAGACGGATATATCCCTTTCCATCCTCACCAAAGACTCCTCCCATATATACAGAAACATTGGCTTCATTGAGGAACCATGCTTCCATTTCCTCTTCTGTAAGCCCGGTTTCACTGTAATCAATCCAGAACAGATATGTGCCTTCTCTTGGAAGAATACGAAGTTCTCCTATTACAGATCTTGCACTGAAAATGCTGAATGAGCTGAATCAGAATCCGGATCATATTGTAAAACCATACTTTAACAAAGGCAGCACCGGATCCTATCTCCATTCCTGCACGATTCCGATTATAGGTGAATACAATCGAATCATTGGACTTTTGTGCATGAACTTTCATATGGAAGTATCTTTATCGACGATA
>SFEV01000040.1 GCA_004557975.1 Lachnospiraceae bacterium | reverse complement strand
TAACAGTAGCAATCAATACAGCAAATATGTGTGCAGGAGTAACTTCGACTTATATGGAATTTACTCTTACATTCTGGAATTTAAAAATGCATTTTAGTAGAGTCTGCAAACAGTATTTATTTGTCTGCCGGAATAAAAACGGATGTTTCGGGGAATGGTACACAGAAAAGAAAAGCGGAGGATAGGAAATGTCCGATAAGATGACTGTGTACAGGAATATCAGTGAAAATGAATCACACATGAACAGGCTTCTGCCGGTACAGGAGAGCTTTGATGTGATTGAGCGCGCACTGCAGGTGGGAGGAAGAAAAGCTGTATTTTATTTCCTCGACGGAATGATTAAGGATGAAGCGATGGTAAAGATCATGGATACCATGCTGTCTGTGCAGACATCGGATATGCCGCAGGATGCAACATCCTTTGCGCAGAAGTATATTGCATATGTGGAAGTGGATGTGCTGAATCAGTTTGATGAAATTGTCCGGAATGTGCTTTCCGGGGTAACGGTGCTGTTTATAGACGGATATAATGCAGCGATTGCGATTGACTGCAGGACGTATCCGGCCCGGAGTGTGGAGGAACCGGAGAAAGATAAATCTCTTCGCGGTTCAAAGGATGGATTTGTGGAGACTGTCGTGTTTGACACGGCCCTGATCCGCAGGAGAATCCGTGACCCGAACCTTGTAATGGAGATGCTGGAAGTGGGAAAATCATCCCGGTCAGATGTAGTGCTGTGTTATATGAAAAACCTGGCAGACGGGGAGCTGCTGCAAAATGTGAGGCAGCGGCTTCAGAGCGTCAGTACCACAGACCTCTGTATGAATCAGCAGAGTCTTGCGGAGGCGCTGATCGGCTCGCGCTGGTATAATCCGTTTCCGAAGTTCAAGCTTACGGAACGGCCGGACACTACGGCCGCCTGCCTGATGGAGGGGAAAATAGCGATTCTGGTGGATAATTCCCCGGCAGCTATGATACTTCCCACTTCGGTTCTCGACATGATTGAAGAGGCCAATGATTACTATTTCCCTGCATGGACTTCTCTGTATCTGAAGGTATCACGCACGATCATTTTGTTTCTGACAGTGTTTTTGACACCGGTTTTTCTTCTGCTGATGCAGAATCCTCAGTGGCTGCCGGATGCGTTTGCGTTTGTCGCGGTGCGGGATGTGGTAAATATTCCGCTGGTATGGCAGTTGCTGATTCTTGAGCTTGCGATTGACGGTCTGCGTCTGGCGGCGCTCAGTACACCGAACATGCTCAGCACGCCCCTCAGTGTCTTTGCCGGTCTTGTGTTGGGAGAATTTTCCGTCAATTCCGGCTGGTTCAACTCAGAAGTGATGCTGTATATGGCCTTTGTGGCAGTTGCCAATTACACGCAGCCCAATTTTGAACTGGGGTATGCAGTGAAATTTATCCGTATGATCCTGCTGATTCTGACGGCAGTTTTTGACTGGATCGGATTTCTGCTGGGATGTATACTTCTGGCGGTATTGCTGATTACAAATAAAACACTGTCGGGGAGAAGTTATCTGAACGTAAAGAAGAGCTGATTTCTCAGCTCTCCCCGTTAGCAACGACCGGAGTCGGACGTCTTGAATCGAAAACCTGTGATGCAAGGAACATATTGTCGATGACAGTGGTTTTTCCCTGGCTTGACTGGTACAGCATATAGCCGTCCAGATTGATGCGTCCCTGGCGCACATAATTGTCACGGATCTGTACCCAATATGGCACGGAGCCGTCTACGTTGCAGAAGAAATTGTAGCCGGAATTCTTGAAATACTGGTACTTTTCATTGTCGCTGCTGTAGTCCTGCCAGTCACCGATATCATTGCCGTGAGCAAAGATGATCGTATCCACAGGGCCGACGATATTCTGGACGTTATTGACCCATTTCTCGTTGTCCTTGCGCAGCTCGTCCACAGTTTTGCTGGTGACGCTCAGATGTCCCCAGGTGTGGCTGGCAAATTCCCAGCCGCTTGCCTTGATGGCATCAGCGATTTTGGTGGCCTCAGCAATTTCAGAAGCCCGGTCAAAGTCAGGATGCTCTTCAAGCCATTTCTGCTGTTCTTTTGTCAGATTCTGGCGGAGTTCATAGTCGGAATCGGTCCGGTAGCCGAAGACACCGTCGTATCCTGTCATGGCAATCAGCCCGCGTGCTCCCTTGTAAGCGCCGTCCGGATGTTCGGCCAGAAAACTGTTCAGCCTCGGAACAACGTCAAAATCGCCCACCTGCTGTACGCCATCAGCACTCGTGTAGAGACATTTCACATCTCCGTTTTCATCGAGAACAAGCTTTTCCGGGAATCCCGCAGGCTCGTAGGAATGATAGTAGCTCAGATCATCCACAGAGAGCACGACGGCCTTTTTGCCGGGCGGCAGCAAAAGATTGCTGTTCGGTGAAAAGGTGACGGTGCCGTCTGTATTAGTCGTTTCCACCACGAGATCGCGGAGCCGGACAAATACGTAGCCGTTGTCATACATGGTCTGAGTAATTTTGTCAAATTCCTCCACAGTTGTCATCCAGGCATTCATGCCGTCCACCGCAAACTGACCGAGAACGGACACATTGAATGCGCGGTCCGTATCGTTGATCAGAGAGTGGTAAAAGATATGCGGAACTGTTGTGACGTCCACCGGCACACAGGTCGCTTTTGTCTCCTCATATCTGCCGATGGCAGCTGTGATTTCCGGATTTGATTCATAAGAAGGAACTGTCTTCAGCAGTTCAATCGCACCGTCGTAATCGTACCCCGTCGCCATTTTTTCCGCCTGTTCCAGTACGGACGGGTCAACAGAAGCTTCTGTCTGATTCTCTGTTTCAGGAACGACAGCCGGCTCTGTAACGGCTTCCGTCATAATCAGAATATCTTCGGTCTGCTGTAGAATTTCTGTCTCATGTTTATCGGAAGCGGGTCCGGCACCTGCACCCCTGTTTTTCAAAAAAACGTGTGTACCGCCTGCGGCAGCGCCGATAATAATCATAAAGAGAACTGCAAATGTAATATTTCTCTGCAAAGCGGCACGACGGCGTCTCTGCTGACGTTTTCGGCGGCGTTCCTCGGCGGCACGCTCATATTCCTGATCTTCCTCCGTGTACTCCCGGCTGTTAAATTCGTCGTTCATTTGTACCCCCTCTTTTACATTTTCTGTTTTTATAGTCTAACACAGATCATACATCATGGCAATCAGTTTCTGCCTGTGGTGACAGCAACGGGATTGCCGGGACAGTGGCACGTGAACAGATACGAAGAACGGAAAAAACAGGGCTGGAGAAATCTCAGTCAGGATGGTACAATAGAACGGACAGAAAATACTCTGACTGTCAGACAAGAATGGAGATGGAGGATTTACATATATGGAACAGAAGATACTGGAAAAACTCAGAGATGCGGAGATGATCCTGGTGGGAATCGGAGAGGAGTTCTCGCCGGCGGTTCCTGAATCCTGCAGAGAAAAGGAACTGTATCCGTATCTGCAAAGTAAGTATTATGACACGCTTCCGGAGGATCATGAGGTGATCCGGGCGTACAGCGAGCTGCGCAGCCTGATCGGTGCAAAGCCGTATTTTGTGGTGACAATGAATACGGATGATCTGATTTACCGCACCGGGTTCGAACAGGATCAAATTGTGGCGCCCTGCGGCAGCATGCAGAAACTGCAGTGTACAGAACATATTGTTGAGGCCGGTGAGATCAGAGACCGTATTCTGGAAATGTCAGAAGTGAAAGATACGGCGGATCATACAGATTCTGTTCCAAAGGAAACCGGATTACAGACTTCAGAAAAGTGCAGAGAATGCAGCGCCTCTGAGGTGATCCGCAGAAATGCTGTCTGTCCCGTATGCGGTGCCCCGCTTCAATTTCATACGACAGAGACGGAAGGCTATCTGGAGCAGGGATATCTGCCGCAGTGGAGCAGATATACGAAATGGCTGTCCTGTACTCTGAATCGCAGACTGTGTATTCTGGAGCTTGGCGTTGGCTTTCGGTATCCGCAGGTGGTGCGTTTCCCGTTCGAGAAAGCTGCGGTTTATAATCAGAAGGCGACGCTTGTGCGTGTGCACAGCAGGCTGGCGCAGCTTCCCGAGGAACTGTCGCAAAGAGGAATCAGTGTTAAAAAATCGCCCGTGCAATTCTTATTAGAAAATTAATTTGTGCAAAACTTCCAAAAATTGCTTGAAATACGTCTGGATATTGTGTATGATAAAGCTACACTTTACAGTAACCGGATCGGAAATCATCGGCTGCTGAATCACATTCAGGAGGTATTTCTATGGAAAACAGAGCAACGAAGATTCACTCAAGTATTAATCAGAATGCTATTATTCGTGTAATACCAGGCCATTTTGCAACCAATCATTCTCATATTAATTACTACGTTGATATGACTATCATGAAATCCAGAAAAAGTGAGGCGGCAGCGGCAGCTTCTGTTCTGGCAAGAAAATACTCGACCAGTACATACATTGATACCATCATCTGTATGGATGGCTGCGAAGTTATCGGAGCATATCTTGCAGACGAGCTGACAGCATCCGGTATTATGTCGCTGAATCAGCACCAGACGATGTACATTGTTACGCCGGAGATGAATCCAGGCGGACAGCTGATTTTCCGTGACAATATGCAGATGATGATCAATGGCAAGCACTGCCTGCTTCTTCTCGCATCGGCTACTACAGGACGTACGATTGCACGTGCAATGGAGTGTGTACAGTATTATGGAGGTATCCTGGAAGGTGTGTCCGCTATTTTCAGTGCCAGCAAAGTGGTAGACGGCATGGAGATCAACTACATTTTCGGCGGCGAGGATATTGAGGATTACAGGACGTATGAAGCACAGAAACTGCATTTCATGCAGTTTCGCGCGTGATACCCTCGGGATTTCCGCGCATTCTGCGCGAAAACACCTCGCGGAACAGTGGCACGTGAACAGTAACGACGGAGGCTTCTGCGGAGAGCAGAACGCTGAATACAGCTAAGAGAACACGAAAATCGCGGGGAAAGCAAAAAACTATGTAATGAAAAAAGTGGGACGGAGCTGTCAGTCATGGAGGGACGGCCCCGTCCTGTTGGTATACGGGGGAGGGAGCAGGTAGATATGAAAAATACACAGAGAATGTGGGGCAGTCTTGTTTTGCTGGCAGTGCTGGCTGTTCTGTTTGCTGTGCCTGTTCAGGCAAAGACGGTCAAGGCAAAGAAATATGCACTGAAAAATGTTACTCAGGCAGAGAGTCCGGAGGGACAATGGGTTACTGGAAAGTCATCACTGCGTTTTCAGAAGACAGACGGGACATACGTAAAGAATCGGTGGATCTGTGTGGAGAATGTGATTTGTTACATGGACAGCCGTGGAAGGCGTGTTTCAGGCTGGGTTTCCTATCGGAACAGGCTGTATTATATGGACAGTGACGGAGCTTTGCATACCGGATGGCTTCACAGGGGAAAGAAGACGTATTACTGCGGCGCAGACGGCGCTGTCGTCAAAGGACTTCAGACGATCGACGGAGAAAAATACTATTTCGGGAAAATGGATGGAGTGCAGAAGACAGGCTGGGTCACCATTGGAAAGAGCCGTTATTATTTCCGGAAGAGTAATGGCAGCATGAAGACTTCATCCTGGATCAGGCGTGGGAAAAAGTATTATTACGTGGACGCTTCCGGCAGGATGAAAAAGTCAGGATGGCTGACTCTGGGAGATAAAAAATATTATCTGGATTCAGATGGTGCGAGAGTGACCGGTAAGCAGTTTATTGACGGCAAGGGATACTATTTCAAAAAGAATGGTGTCTATGATCCGAGTGTTGAGGTGAAGCAGGAGGTAGATCCGTCCAGGCCCATGGTGGCGCTGACCTTTGATGACGGACCTGGAAAATACACGGGACGTCTGCTGGACTGTCTGGAAAAAAATGATGCGAAGGCTACCTTTTTTATGGTAGGATCAAGCGTGGCATCGTATAAAGATACGGTAAAGCGCATGGCGGATATGGGCTGTGAACTGGGGAACCATTCCTGGTCCCATCCTGCATTTACGACGCTGTCCGCTGCGGAGAGACAGTCGCAGGTATCCAGGACGAATGAACAGATTCGCAGTGCAGCCGGAAAATCACCGACAGTATTCCGGCTTCCGTACGGAGACGGATCGTCGAATGCATCGGTACTGTCTTCTCTGGGCATGCCGTCCATTTACTGGTCTGTCGATACGAGAGACTGGGCAAATACAGGAAATTCGCAGCATACAGTCAATGCTGTTCTGGACAGCGTCAGGAACGGAGATATTATTCTGATGCACGATATCCATTATTCAACGGTTGTTGCAGCAGAGACTATCATACCTGCGCTGAAGAAGCGCGGATATCAGCTGGTGACAGTCAGCCAGCTTGCAAAATATAAGGGAAAGACAACGCTGAAAAGTGGTACGACGTACCGCGGGTTTTAACTGTGTGTGTATCCGTCTGACCTGAATAACAAAAATGAGGAGTGACAGAAATGATTGCAATTATTGACTATGACGCCGGAAATCTCAAGAGTGTCGAGAAGGCTTTTGACTATCTGGGCGAGAGAACGGTGATTACGCGTGACCGTGAAGAAATCCTGAATGCAGACAAGGTTGTACTGCCGGGTGTCGGTGCGTTTGGAGACGCAATGGACAAGCTGCACCGGTATGGGCTTGTGGAGGTTATCCGTGAGGTTGCCTCCGGCGGCAGGCCTTTTCTTGGAATCTGTCTCGGACTGCAGCTTCTGTTTGAATCCAGCGAGGAATCACCCGGAGTTGAGGGCCTTGGTATCTGTAAGGGAAAAATCCTCAGGATTCCTGATGCTGACGGTCTGAAGATCCCGCACATGGGATGGAATTCACTGATGTACGATCATCCGGGCAGGCTGTTTGCAGGAATTCCGGAGGGCTCCTACGTATATTTTGTACATTCCTACTATTTGCAGGCACAGGATCCGGAAATCGTGACAGCGTCGACCCGGTATGCGACGCATATCCATGCATCTGTTGAACAGGGAAATGTGTTCGCCTGCCAGTTCCATCCGGAGAAAAGCAGCGGGGTGGGCCTGACGATTCTGAAAAATTTTATTTCGCTGTAATACGGGAGATGAGGTGGAGGAAATGTTTACAAAAAGGATTATTCCGTGCCTGGATGTGCACAACGGACGTGTGGTCAAGGGTGTCAATTTCGTCAATCTGAAGGATGCCGGTGATCCGGTTGAGATTGCAGCTGCCTATGACAGGGCAGGCGCGGATGAACTGGTGTTTCTTGATATTACTGCATCCTCCGACGCCAGAAATACGGTGGTGGAGATGGTGCGTGAAGTCGCAAAGAAAGTATTTATTCCGTTCACGGTGGGCGGAGGAATCCGCACTGTGGAGGATTTCAGGATGCTCCTGAGGGAGGGAGCGGACAAGATTTCTGTCAACTCTGCGGCAATTATGAATCCGGAGCTGATCCGGGATGCTGCGGAAAAATTCGGCAGACAGTGTGTCGTCGTGGCCATTGATGCGCGCCGCCGTCCTGACGGGTCAGGCTGGAATATCTATAAGAACGGCGGTCGTGTCGACATGGGTATCGATGCGGTAGAGTGGGCGATGCAGGCAGACCGGCTGGGGGCGGGGGAGATTCTGCTGACCAGTATGGACTGCGACGGCACGAAGGCCGGTTACGATATTGAGCTCACCAGGACAATCGCAGAGCACGTATCCATGCCGGTCATCGCGTCAGGCGGAGCAGGAACCATGGAGCATTTCTACGATGCACTGACGGATGGGAAAGCAGATGCCGCACTGGCAGCTTCTCTGTTTCACTACAAAGAACTGGAAATCTGTGAGGTAAAGAAATATCTGCGGGGCAGAGGTGTCCCGGTGCGTCTGCAGGATTAGAGGAGGAGAAAAATGCCGCCGATTTCAAATGACTGGCTTGTTCCGCTGAAGCCGGAATTTTCAAAGCCGTATTATGCAAAACTGTACAAAAAAGTAAATGAGGAATACCGTACCCATGTGATTTATCCGCCTGCGGATGATATTTTCAATGCGTTTGCGTTTACGCCGCTTAGTGAGGTAAAGGCAGTGATTCTGGGGCAGGACCCGTATCACGGAGACGGACAGGCTCACGGTCTCTGCTTTTCTGTGAAGCCTGATGTGGAGATTCCTCCATCTCTCGTAAATATTTACAGGGAGCTGCATGAGGACTGCGGCTGCTACATCCCTGACAATGGTCATCTGACGAAGTGGGCAAAGCAGGGCGTACTTCTGCTGAATACAGTTCTGACTGTCCGCGCCCATCAGGCAAATTCGCACCGGGGAATCGGCTGGGAGGAATTTACCGATGCTGCCATCCGCATCCTCAACGAAGTGGATCGTCCAGTCGTCTTTATTCTCTGGGGACGTCCGGCTCAGCTGAAGAAATCCATGCTGAACAACCCGAAGCATCTGATTCTGGAAGCTCCGCATCCCAGTCCCCTGTCCGCTTACCGCGGCTTCTTTGGCAGCCGTCCCTTCTCCAGAACCAACAAATTCCTGGAGCAGAACGGAATCGAGCCCATCGACTGGCAGATTGAAAACATACATAATACGAAGCCGGAGCCATAAAGCTTTTCAGCTTCAGAAAACGGCAGCCCGCCGTCAGATGTCTGCGGGGAGCTTTGCAGTGATGGTCCACAAGTCCGGGACATCTGCAAAGCCCACCACAGCGTCTGGCGGCGGGCTGCCGTTTTTCCGGTATACAATCCGGATGCCGATATTATCGCGTCTGATCGCTTTCGTGCAGCCTTTTCTGCGCTGTAGAAAGCATCAGCTTAATTCTGTTCAGCTGGTTCACCTCGCTGGCTCCCGGATCATAGTCGATCGCCACAATATTGGACAGTGGATACTGTCTGCGCAGCTCCTTGATAACGCCCTTTCCGACCACATGATTCGGAAGACATGCAAAGGGCTGGGTGCATACGATATTGTTGACGCCGGAATGAATCAGCTCCAGCATCTCGCCTGTCAGGAACCATCCTTCACCTGTCTGGTTGCCGAGGGAGACGATATCCTTTGCCATTTCTCCAAGATGATCAATCTTCGAGGGCGGATCAAAGTGAACGCTCTTCTCAAGCTCCTGTGCTGCAGTGGAACGCAGTTTCTCCAGAACAAAAATACCAAAGTTTGCGATCATGGCGGACTGCTTTTTGGTACCGAGATATTCGCTCTTGAAGTTCTGGTTGTAGAAGCAGTAGAGCAGGAAATCCATGAGATCCGGCACGACGGCCTGAGCGCCTTCTTTCTCCAGAAGCTCCACAAGGAAATTGTTGGCTGCCGGCATGAATTTAACGAGAATCTCTCCGACGATACCTACTTTCGGCTTCACCTCGTCTGTGATCGGAAGCGTATCAAAATCATGAATGATTTCTCTGCACATTTTCTTAAACTGTCCGTAGGACGGCTTACCGGAAACGAATTCACAGCAGCGGTCCTCCCACTTATGGAACAGTGCATTGGCAGAGCCGGGCTCCTGTTCGTAGGGACGCATCCGGTAGAGGCAGCGCATGAAAATATCACCGAAGACCAGTGCAAACATGCAGCGCTTTACCAGCTGATAACTGATGGTGAAGCCGGGGTTTGCTTCCAGGCCGCTTAAATTCAGCGAGACGACTGGTACCTGCGGGATTCCTGCCTTCTGCAGGGCACGCCGGATAAAGCCGACGTAGTTGGAAGCACGGCAGCCTCCGCCCGTCTGTGTCATGATGACAGCGGTATGATCCAGATCGTATTTCCCTGAGAGCAGTGCCTCCATGACCTGACCGACCACCATCAGGGACGGGTAGCAGGCGTCATTGTTGACGTACTTCAGACCCACATCAATGGCTTTGCGGTTATCATTTTTCAGCAGCTCAATATGGTATCCGGAGGCATTCATCGCCGATTCCAGCATTTTAAAGTGGATCGGAGACATCTGCGGACAGAGAATTGTATAATTCTTCCGCATCTCCTTTGTAAATACTACACGGTCGATGTTGGCCGGAACGATTTTTCGCTCTTCCTGACCGTGCTGCTTGCGCACACGGATCGCAGAAATCAGTGAGCGGATACGGATTTTAGCGGCGCCCAGGTTGTTGACCTCATCGATTTTCAGGCAGGTATAAATCTTGCCGGAATAGGAGAGGATATCATTGACCTCATCAGTGGTGACAGCGTCAAGACCGCATCCAAAGGAATTCAGCTGAATCAGATCAAGATCCTCCCGTGTTTTGACGTAATTTGCCGCTGCATACAGACGGCTGTGGTACATCCACTGGTCAAGCACCATCAGCGGGCGCTCCACCGGGTTCAGGTGAGAGATGGAATCCTCCGTCAGAACTGCAAGGCCATAGGAATTGATCAGCTCCGGAATGCCGTGATTGATTTCTCCGTCAATATGGTACGGTCTGCCTGCCAGCACGATGCCGTGACGTCCGGTCTCTTCCAGATATTTCAGAGTCTCCTCGCCCTTTCGGTACATGGCTTCACGGGTGTGAGTCAGCTCCTCCCAGCCTGCCTTTGCGGCAGCAGCCACTTCATCGGCAGGGATGTCGGGAAAAGCATCTTTCAGACGCATTGTCACAGTGTCGAGGTTTGTGAAGGCGATGAAAGGATTCTCAAACCGCACGTGTTCTGTGCGAAGTCCCTCTACGTTATTTTTAATATTTTCCGCATAGGAGGTGACAATGGGACAGTTGTAATGGTTCGGTGCATCGTCAAACTCCGTCCTCTCGTACGGAATACACGGATAAAAGATGTATTTGATTCCTTTCCGGATCAGCCATTCCACGTGTCCGTGGGCAAGCTTTGCCGGATAACATTCTGATTCACTGGGGATCGATTCAATGCCGAGCTCGTAAATCTTGCGGGTGCTCGGCGGTGAGAGGATCACCCTGTATTTCAGTGTGGTAAAGAACCGGAACCAGAACGGATAATTTTCGTACATATTCAGTACACGCGGGATTCCCACAATGCCGCGCTCTGCCTCGTCCTCCGGAAGCGGCTCGTAGGAGAAGAGCAGTTTATTTTTAAATTCAAACAGGTTCGGCACATTTTCTTTGTTGCGCTCCTTGCCGATACCGCGCTCGCAGCGATTGCCGCTGACGAACTGACGTCCGCCGGAGAATCGGTTGATGGTCAGACGGCACTGGTTTGTACAGCCCTTACATTTTGCCATGGAGGTGGTAAACTGAAGAGCATTGATGCGGTCGATGGAAAGCATGGTCGTCTCTGCGCCCTCCTGATAGCGTTCCCGGGCGATCAGTGCAGCGCCGAAAGCGCCCATGATCCCGGCAATATCAGGACGTATCGCTTCACAGTTTGCAATCCGTTCAAAGCTGCGCAGCACGCCGTCATTGTAGAACGTACCTCCCTGCACAACAATGTGACGTCCAAGCTCAGACGCATCGGATACCTTGATAACCTTGTACAACGCATTTTTGATGACTGAGTAGGCAAGACCGGCGGAGATATCGGATACCTCGGCCCCTTCCTTCTGAGCCTGCTTTACCTTGGAGTTCATAAATACGGTGCATCGGGTGCCAAGATCAATGGGATGCTCGGCAAACAGAGCCGCCTTTGCAAAATCTTCCACAGAATAATTCAGGGATTTGGCAAATGTCTCGATGAAGGAACCGCAGCCGGAAGAGCAGGCTTCATTGAGCTGCACGCTGTCTACGGTATGATTTTTGATTTTGATGCATTTCATGTCCTGGCCGCCGATGTCCAGAATACAGTCTACCTCCGGATCAAAGAAAGAAGCGGCGTAATAGTGAGATACGGTCTCCACCTCACCTTCATCCAGCAAGAGAGCTGCCTTGATCAGAGCTTCACCGTAACCGGTGGAGCAGGACCATGCGATGTGAGCTTCCGACGGAAGGTGACCGTAGATTTCCTGAACGGCAGAGATTGTGGTGCGCAGCGGACTTCCGTTGTTGTTGCTGTAAAAAGAATACAGAAGTGTACCGTCCTCACCGACGAGGGCTGCCTTTGTCGTTGTGGAACCTGCATCTATGCCGAGAAAGCAGTTGCCGCGGTAGGTGGACAGATCACCTTTTACTACCTTGTGACTGCTCTGACGGGCAAGAAAGCTGTCATAATCCTCCTGGCTGGCAAACAGCGGCTCCATGCGGGCAACTTCAAATTCCATATGAATCGTGTGGGAAAGCTTCTGCTGCAGTTCGCCGAGTGTGGTCGTGCAGGATTCTTTTGCATTCAGCGCCGAGCCGATGGCGGCAAACAGGTGTGAATTTTCCGGAATGATGGCGTGTTCCTCGTCCAGCTTCAGAGTGCGGATAAAAGCTTCGCGAAGCTCGGAGAGAAAATGAAGCGGACCGCCGAGAAATGCCACGTGTCCGCGGATTGGTTTACCGCATGCGAGGCCGCTGATCGTCTGATTGACAACGGCCTGAAAAATGGAAGCTGAGAGATCCTCTTTTGTAGCTCCCTCATTGATCAGCGGCTGAATATCCGACTTTGCAAAGACTCCGCACCGTGCGGCGATGGAATAAAGTGAGGTATAATTTCTGGCATATTCATTCAGTCCCGGAGCATCTGTCTGGAGAAGAGAAGCCATCTGATCGATGAAAGAACCGGTACCTCCGGCACAGATTCCGTTCATGCGCTGCTCCACATTTCCACCCTCAAAATATATGATTTTGGCGTCCTCGCCTCCAAGCTCAATCGCCACATCTGTCTGCGGTACAAAGTGCTCAAGGGAGGAGGCAACAGCGATGACCTCCTGGACAAAGGGAATCTCCAGATGGTTTGCAAGTGTAAGTCCGCCTGAACCGGTAATGACAGGGGCCACAGAGAGATTACCAAGAGACTCTGTCGCTTCATTAATTAAGGAAGAAAGTGTTTCCTGGATATTTGCATAATGCCGTCTGTAATCTGAGAATAAAAGCTTCTGTTCGGGACTCAGTACGGCCACTTTGACGGTTGTTGATCCAATATCGATTCCAAGTGTATGTAATGTATGAGCTGTTGTATTGGCAGCAGGCAAAATATGCGCCTCCTTCTGACTAAAACTGTTATTTATTATGGTGAACACAAACTATGGCGTCCATTATACGACATTTTTTGAAAAATATCAAATTGCTTGCATTCTGAAAAAATTCTATATATACTAATATTCTTGAGTGGTTTTGCTTAGAAAAGCTGCTGAGGAAAAGAATATTTGGAACAAGATAACAGATTATTTAAAAAAAATAATCGAAAATTTGTGAACAAACAGGTGGAAAAATAAAAATGCCTGTATTCGGAGAACAAATAAAAATTCTCTTAAGAAATGGTAAAAGTTTTGTAAGCTATGATGGAAAAGGAGAGACGAAATGTATCGAGTAATCAAGCGTGACGGGAGAGCCAAGCGTGCTGTTTTTGAGACGGTTCATGGAACGGTGCAGACGCCGGTGTTTATGAATGTGGGAACTGCAGCGGCGATCAAGGGTGCTGTTGCGACGACGGATCTGCAGCAGATTGGAACGCAGATTGAGCTGTCTAATACGTACCACCTGCATGTGCGGCCGGGTGATGAGATTGTTAAAAAAATGGGAGGCCTGCACAGGTTTATGAACTGGGACAAACCGATCCTGACTGATTCCGGCGGATTTCAGGTGTTTTCCCTCGCAAATCTGCGAAAGATAAAGGAGGAGGGAGTTTACTTCCAGTCTCATATTGACGGCAGAAAAATCTTTATGGGGCCGGAGCAGAGTATGCAGATTCAGTCCAACCTTGCCTCAACCATTGCTATGGCTTTTGATGAATGTCCTTCCAGCGTGGCGGACCGGGCATACGTACAGAATTCGGTGGATCGCACGGCGAGATGGCTGAAGCGCTGCAAAGATGAGATGCAGCGTCTGAACGGCCTTGAGGACACGATAAATAAGCATCAGCTTCTGTTTGGTATCAACCAGGGAGCTATTTACGATGACATCCGCATTGAGCATGCAAAACGGATTACGGAGATGGACCTTGACGGCTATGCGGTGGGAGGACTGGCAGTCGGAGAGACCCATGAGGAAATGTACCGGATTCTTGATTCCGTTGTGCCGTATCTTCCTGCGGACAAACCAACGTACCTGATGGGAGTAGGCACTCCGGTAAATATTCTGGAAGCAGTGGAGCGCGGCGTCGATTTCTTTGACTGTGTTTATCCGAGCCGGAACGGACGTCATGGCCACGTGTATACGGCGGACGGTAAGCTGAACCTGTTCAATGCACAGTACGAGCTGGACGACCGCCCCATTGAGGAGGGATGCTGCTGTCCGGCGTGCCGCAATTACAGCAGAGCATATATCCGCCATCTTCTGAAAGCCAAAGAAATGCTGGGAATGCGCCTCTGCGTTCTGCACAATCTGTATTTTTACAATCACCTGATGGAGGAAATCCGTGAGGCCATTGAACAGGAGCGCTACAGTCAGTTCAAGAAAGAAAAAATTGAACGATATACGCAAAAACAGTGAAAAAGTGCTTGATTCGCGGGACAGGATTGTGTATACTTTGTTTTGATGTCCAGTGATTTGCTGCTGTTAGGGAGCGTCGCTGACGATGTGATTACGGAAATGATTGCCGGTTTGCCGGAAATGAAGCGTTTCCGGCAGGCATATTATTTAAGGAGGAAAACAAAATGCTGAATTTAATGAGTGAATCTGCGGCAGCAGGTGGCGGAATGATGCTGATGATCGTATATATCGTGATCATCGGAGCCGCAATGTATTTTTTCGCGATTCGTCCGCAGAAGAAGGAGCAGAAGAGAATGAGTGCTATGCTTGCATCTCTGGAAGTAGGCGATACAGTAGTGACGACGAGCGGTTTCTACGGTGTTGTCATTGACATTACCGATGAGGACTGTATCGTAGAATTTGGCAGCAACAAGAACTGCCGTATCCCGATGAAAAAGTCTGCGATTTCAGAAGTTGAAAAGCCGGGTCAGGAGTAATATCAGTGTTGCTGTGAACGAAGCAAACAGCAGCATATCAGTTTGCAGGAATGTAAGGGGAGGAACTGCTGCAGCAAGGATGAGACATCATTCTGCAGCAGTCCTCCCTTTCTTTTCTGCATTTTAGCGAATTAAATAGTTGAAATGTAGCGGAAAATACATTATTATAGTGAACAAGACTCTCTTCGCGCCGGTGCGATGATAGGGAAAT
This sequence comes from Lachnospiraceae bacterium, assembly GCA_004557975.1. Taxonomy (GTDB): domain Bacteria; phylum Bacillota; class Clostridia; order Lachnospirales; family Lachnospiraceae; genus Choladousia. The sequence goes on along the minus strand of SFEV01000040.1, from coordinate 12,936 downwards.
CCCGTAAAATGTGCCGGGTGGAGAAGACAGGAGAAATGACCGGCACATGAGAAAGGGGCCGGAGGAAAGGATGATACAGAAATGGCACACAAAATTGCAGTGATTCCTGGTGACGGAATCGGTCCGGAAATTGTAAGAGAGGCACGCAGAGTATTGGACAGTGCTGACGGAAAGTACGGATTTGAACTGGAGTATACGCAGCTTTTGATGGGAGGTGCATCCATCGATGTGCACGGCGTACCGCTTACGGATGAGGCGATTGCTCAGGCAAAGGCCAGCGAAGCCGTATTGATGGGATCAATCGGAGGAGATGCGAAGACATCTCCGTGGTATAAGCTGGAGCCGCAGCTCCGCCCGGAGGCAGGACTCCTGAAAATCAGAAAGGAGCTGAACCTGTTCGCAAATCTCCGTCCCGCATATCTGTATGACGAGCTGAGAGCAGCGTGTCCGCTTCGCGACGAGGTGATCGGTGACGGATTTGACATGATGATTATGCGCGAGCTGACCGGCGGGCTGTATTTCGGAGCACGCGAGACCGTTGTGGAGAACGGCGTGCGCAAAGCTGTTGACACACTTGTATATAATGAAGAAGAAATCCGAAGAATTGCAGTGAAGGGCTTCGATATTGCGAGAAAACGCCGCAGAAAGGTCTGCAGTGTAGATAAGGCAAATGTCCTGGATTCCTCCAGACTGTGGAGAGCTGTTGTGGAAGAAGTATCCCGGGATTACCCGGATGTGGAGCTGTCCCATATGCTGGTGGACAACTGTGCAATGCAGCTTGTAAAAGATCCTGCCCAGTTTGATGTCATTCTCACCGAGAATATGTTTGGAGATATCCTTTCTGATGAAGCCAGCATGGTAACAGGCTCCATCGGCATGCTTTCCTCCGCTTCCCTGAACGAGACGAAATTCGGTCTTTACGAGCCGAGCCACGGTTCCGCTCCGGACATTGCAGGAAAAGATATCGCCAACCCGATAGCCACCATTCTCTCCGCAGCCATGATGCTGCGCTACTCTCTGGATCTCGATGAAGCAGCAGATGCCATCGAAGCTGCTGTCAGCCAGGTTCTCAGGGAAGGCTACCGCACCGTCGATATTATGTCAGAAGGCTGCACCAGAGTCGGCACTGCCGAGATGGGAACTCTGATTGCCGCCCGCGTCTGATTGGCATCCCACCACATAAGAACTGTAACCAGAGCCGTCGCATATGCAACATAGCCCGGCACTTGCGGCGATCAACGTATATAGAATCACAACCCTGCGAAACACGTAAGCTTTTGCAGCCTGCCTGTTTCGCGTCCTGATATAAATGAAGGAGGAAATAAAATGAAAAGTGATGCAGTAAAAAAAGGTATTCAGCAGGCACCCCACCGCTCTCTATTCCACGCTCTGGGACTGACCGAGGAGGAGATGAAGCGGCCGCTGATCGGTATCGTGAACTCCTATAATGAAATTGTTCCGGGTCATATGAATCTGGACAAGATCACGGAAGCTGTAAAGCTCGGCGTAGCCATGGCCGGCGGTGTTCCGAGAGAATTCCCGGCGATTGCAGTCTGCGACGGCATTGCAATGGGACACGTAGGCATGAAATATTCACTTGTAACACGTGACCTGATTGCTGATTCCACAGAGTGCATGGCAATCGCACATCAGTTTGACGCACTTGTCATGATCCCCAACTGTGATAAAAATGTTCCGGGACTACTGATGGCCGCAGCCCGTTTGAATATTCCGACTATTTTCGTCAGCGGCGGTCCGATGCTGGCAGGTCATCTGAAGGGGAGAAAGAGAAGCCTTTCCAGTATGTTCGAGGCAGTGGGAGAGCACACGGCAGGAAAGATGAGCGATGAGGAAGTTATGGAATATGAGGAGAAGGTATGTCCGACCTGCGGTTCCTGCTCCGGTATGTATACAGCAAACAGCATGAACTGTCTGACTGAGGCACTCGGTATGGGACTGAAGGGCAACGGAACGATTCCGGCCGTGTATTCAGAGCGTATCCGTCTTGCAAAGCTGGCAGGCATGAAGATCATGGAGCTGCTGGAGAAAAACATCCGTCCGCGGGATATTATGACAGAGGCAGCGTTCATGAATGCTCTGACCGTGGATATGGCGCTTGGATGCTCTACCAACAGTATGCTGCATCTCCCGGCCATTGCACATGAGGCAGGTGTGGAGCTGAATGTGGATATCGCCAATGAAGTGAGTGCACGTACACCGAACCTGTGTCATCTGGCTCCGGCAGGCCCGACCTACATGGAGGATCTGAATGAGGCAGGCGGCGTATACGCTGTTATGAATGAACTGACAAAGAAAAATCTGCTGAATCTTGACTGTATGACTGTGACAGGAAAGACAGTGGGAGAAAATATCAGGGATTGTGTAAATAAAAACCCGGAGGTTATCCGTCCTGTGGAGAATCCTTACAGCGAGACGGGCGGACTTGCGATTCTGAAAGGCAATCTTGCCCCGGATTCCGGCGTGGTAAAGCGCTCCGCAGTTGTTCCTGAGATGATGGTTCACGAAGGACCGGCCCGTGTCTTTGACTGTGAGGAAGACGCAATTGCAGCGATTCTCGGCGGCAGGATTGTGGCAGGAGATGTGGTGGTCATCCGGTATGAGGGACCGAAGGGCGGTCCGGGCATGAGAGAGATGCTGAACCCCACATCGGCTATTGCAGGTATGGGACTGGGCTCATCTGTAGCGCTGATTACGGACGGACGTTTCAGCGGCGCTTCCAGAGGTGCTTCCATTGGACACGTTTCTCCGGAGGCTGCAGTGGGCGGTCCGATTGCGCTGGTGGAAGAGGGAGATATCATTAAGATCAATATTCCGCAGTGCACTCTTGAGCTGGCGGTGAGTGATGAGGAACTGTCCAGACGCCGTGCAGAATGGCAGCCGAGAGAACCGAAGATTACGACAGGATATCTGGCACGGTATGCATCCCTTGTGACCTCCGGTAACCGCGGTGCCGTACTGGAGCTGCCGCACTGAAGAATGCTTCCGTGAGGCAGATGAAATCCGCAGGAAATATTTGTGAAGCAGGTGTGAGCAAACCCCATGGGTGCAGCCGGTTCTTATGGGTTTGCGAATTGTATCTGTGAAAGTACTGAACAGATACGATGTATTTACAGAAACAGAAAGGACGATTTTCGATGAAATTAACGGGATCAGAAATTGTAATAGAATGTCTGAAGGAACAGGGCGTGGATACTGTTTTCGGGTATCCGGGAGGTACAATTCTCAATGTATATGATGCATTGTATAAGCACAGTGATGAGATCAGACATGTCCTGACCTCACATGAGCAGGGAGCAGCCCATGCCGCTGACGGTTATGCGCGTTCCACAGGAAGAGTCGGGGTATGCATGGCGACCTCAGGTCCCGGTGCAACAAACCTTGTGACGGGAATTGCGACAGCGTACATGGACTCTGTTCCGATCGTGGCAATTACGGCAAACGTGGCTGTGGCCGCCCTCGGCAAGGACAGCTTCCAGGAAATTGATATTACCGGTGTGACAATGCCGATTACGAAGCATAATTTTATTGTAAAGGATGTAAATAAGCTTGCAGACACGATCCGTTGGGCATTTCAGATCGCTCAGGAGGGACGTCCCGGTCCGGTCCTTGTCGATATCACGAAGGATGTCACGGCGGCTGAGGCAGAGTATGAACCTGTGAAGCCGGAGCCGGTACAGCGCAGCACGGAGTACATCAGAGAAGAAGATCTGGAGAAAGCTGTAAAACTGATCAATGAGTGCAAAAAGCCGTTTATCTTTGTGGGCGGCGGCGCTGTCATCTCAAATGCAGACGAAGAACTGAAAAAATTTGCCGACAAGGTGCATGCGCCTGTTGCAGACTCTCTGATGGGAAAGGGTGCATACAGCGGCGAGAATGAACTGTACTGCGGTATGCTTGGCATGCACGGAACAAAGGCGGCAAACCTCGGAGTGACAGCCTGCGATCTTCTGATTACGGTGGGCGCACGTTTCAGTGACCGTGTGATAGGTCAGGCGAGCAGCTTTGCAAAGAATGCAAAAATCATTCAGATCGACGTGGATCCGGCTGAGATCAACAAAAATATTGTTGTGGATGCCAGCATCATCGGAGATGTGAAAGAGGTACTGAAGCGGCTGAATCCCATGATTGAAGACCACCGTCATGACGAGTGGGATGAAGAGGTAAAGGCTCTGAAAGAGAAATATCCTCTGAAATACAGCGAAGAGGGACTGACCGGACCGTACATCATCGAGGAGATTTACCGCCAGACAAAAGGTGACGCAATTATTGTTACAGAGGTCGGACAGCATCAGATGTGGGCAGCGCAGTACTATAAATACCCGAAGTCACGTGCGCTTCTGACATCCGGAGGACTGGGCACAATGGGATACGGACTGGGAGCTGCAATCGGAGCCAAGGTGGCAAATCCGGACAGGACAGTAATCAATATCGCAGGAGACGGATGTTTCCGTATGAATATGAACGAGATCGCCACGGCTGCACGCTACAATATTCCGGTGATTCAAGTAGTTATCAACAATCACGTACTGGGAATGGTACGTCAGTGGCAGACACTGTTTTATGGAAAACGTTACTCTCAGACTGTTCTGAATGACTCCGTTGATTTTGTCAAACTGGCGGAGGCACTGGGAGCGGAAGGTATCCGTGTCACGAAAAAGGAAGAGGTGGCGCCGGCTCTGGAACGTGCGCTGTCCCTCGGAAAACCGGTGGTGATTGACTGCATCATCGACTGTGATGACAAAGTATTCCCGATGGTTCCTGCCGGAAAACCGATTGCAACTGTTTTTGATCAGGATGATCTTGACTAATTATTAACAAAGTAATACAATAGATGGGATTTTACTGAGATAAACTGGTAAATCAATAAAGGCTGTAAAGTTGAGGAGGATGAAAAAATGAGCAGAGTGTATAATTTTTCAGCAGGCCCTGCTGTGCTGCCGGAGGCGGTACTGAAGGAGGCACAGGAGGAAATGCTGGATTACAGAGGCTGCGGCATGTCTGTGATGGAGATGAGTCACCGGTCAAAGGTGTTTGATGATCTGATCCATGAGACAGAGGCAGATCTGAGAGAGCTGATGCAGATTCCGGACAATTACAGGGTTCTGTTCCTGCAGGGAGGAGCAAGTCTTCAGTTTTCCATGATTCCGATGAACCTGATGAAGAATCGGGTTGCTGATTATATAATTACAGGACAGTGGGCGAAAAAAGCATGGCAGGAGGCAGGAAAATACGGGCAGGCAAATGCGATAGCTTCCAGCGAGGATAAGACATTTTCCTATATTCCGGACTGCAGTGACCTTCCGATCAGCGACAACGCCGATTATGTGTACATATGTGAAAATAATACGATCTATGGGACAAAGTATAAAAAGCTTCCGAACACAAAGGGAAAGCTGCTTGTTTCAGATGTATCCTCCTGTTTTCTTTCCGAGCCGGTCAACGTGTCCGACTATGGAATTATCTACGGCGGAGTTCAGAAGAATATCGGCCCGGCCGGTATGGTGATTTCCATTGTGCGCGAGGATCTGATCACTGACAATGTACTGGAATTCACGCCGACGATGATGAAGTTCAAGACCCATGCGGATGCAGGATCCATGTATAATACACCCAACTGCTACTGCATTTATATGTGCGGCAAAGTCTTCAAATGGCTGAAAGCCAACGGAGGTCTTGCGGCGATGAAGGAGCGAAACGAGAAGAAAGCTGCCGTGCTGTATGATTTCCTGGACAACAGCCGGATGTTTAGGGGAACAGTTGTAAAGGAAGATCGTTCACTGATGAATGTGCCCTTTGTGACCGGTGATAAGGAGCTGGATGCCAGATTTGTCAAAGAGGCAGAGGCGGCCGGTTTTGTCAATCTGAAGGGACACCGTTCTGTGGGCGGTATGCGTGCCAGCATCTACAATGCGATGCCGGCTGAGGGAGTGGATGCACTCGTTGCATTTATGAAAAAATTTGAAGAGGAGAATCTGTAATGTATCGTTATAAGTGTCTGAATCCGATTGCCGAGGTTGGTCTGGAACGTTTCTCGGAGGATTACAGTGAAACAGATAATATACAGGAGGCGGATGTCGTTCTGGTGCGCAGCGCCAAAATGCATGATATGGAGCTTCCGGATGGCCTGCAGGCTGTTGCCAGGGCAGGAGCCGGTGTCAATAATATTCCGCTGGAAAAATGTGCGGAAAAAGGAATTGTTGTGTTCAACACTCCGGGTGCGAACGCCAACGGAGTGAAGGAACTTGTGTTTGCAGGTATGCTTCTGGCTGCCCGCGACATAGTCGGCGGAGCCAACTGGGTGCAGAGTCAGTCGGGAAATCCCGATGTTGCTGCTGCCACAGAAAAGGAGAAAAAGAGATTTGCCGGGAGTGAGCTGCAGGATAAAAAGCTTGGTATCATCGGCCTGGGGGCAATCGGTGTGCAGGTGGCCAATGCGGCGACCCATCTGGGGATGGAGGTATACGGTTATGATCCGTATATTTCCGTCAATGCAGCGTGGAACCTGTCGAGACATATCAACCACAGCAACGACGTAAATGAAATTTATGAAAAGTGCGATTATATCACGATTCACGTGCCCCTGCTTGATTCCACAAAGAAAATGATCAACCGGGAAGCCATTGCGAAGATGAAGAACAATGTGGTGATTCTCAATTTTGCCCGTGATCTCCTGGTGGATGAGGAGGCTGTGATTGAGGCAATTGAAGAGGGCAAAGTACATCGCTACGTTTCGGATTTCCCGAATCCGGTGACGGTGGGAAAGAAAGGTGTGATCCTTACACCTCATCTCGGTGCATCTACCGTGGAATCAGAAGACAACTGTGCTGTGATGGCGGTGAAGGAAATCATGAATTTCATGGAAAACGGAAACATCAGCAATTCTGTGAATTATCCCAACTGTGACCTTGGTATCTGCAATGCCGAGTCGCGGCTGGCGATCTACCACAGAAATGTGAAGAAGATGATCAGCCGGTTTGCAGATATTCTTTCTGACACGAATATTCAGAACATGAGTAATACAAGTAAGGGCGACTATGCATATACGCTGTTTGATCTTGATTCGAAGGTTGCGCCGGAAACGGTGGAACAGCTCAGGAATGTGGAAGGCGTTGTGAAAGTACGAGTTGTAAAATAAAAAGGCGGGCTGCTGCAACGGAACGCTGAGCTTTACCTGTGAAGTACACAGAGCTGTGAAGCCGGAAGAAATCCGTATGCGGCGGCCCGCTCTGTATCTGCAAAAAGCAGTGCAGAGTACAGGGAGGAGATTATGACAGATATCAGACCATTTCAGGCAGTTCGGCCGGCCGCGCACCTGGTTTCCCGCGTGGCGGCACTTCCGTATGACGTTTACAGCCGGCAGGAAGCGTATGAGGAAGCTGCGAAGGACAGACTGTCCTTTCTGAATATTGACCGGCCGGAGACACAGTTTGAAAGAACACACGATATGTATGCACCGGAGGTGTACCGGAAGGCAGGTGAACTGCTGCATGAGAGGATGGAGGAGCATGTGTTCATACAGGATGAACAGGAGTGTTATTATCTGTATGAGCTTACCATGAACGGGCGGACCCAGACAGGACTGGTGGGCTGTGCCTCTATTGACGACTACACCGGAAATATCATTAAAAAACATGAAAATACAAGGCCCGAGAAGGAATCTGACCGTATCCGTCACGTGGATGCGTGCAGTGCTCAGACAGGCCCGATTTTTCTTGCTTACCGCAGGGATGACGTGATTTCAGAGGTTACAGAGAGAACAAAACAGAGTGTGCCTCTTTTCGATTTTGTGACGCCGGATCAGGTGCGGCACCGGGGCTGGCGGATTGCAGACTCAGAAGAGATTGGGGCCATAAAGGAAGCCTTTCATCGTATCCATGAAATTTATATTGCAGACGGCCATCACAGGGCGGCTTCTGCTGTCCGTGTCGGGTTGAAACGGAGAGAGGAACATCAGGGATATGACGGGAGAGAGGAATTCAACTACTTTCTGTCTGTACTGTTTCCGGATGATGAGCTGCTGATCCTGGATTACAACCGTGTAGTGAAAGATCTGAACGGACTGACGCAGCAGCAGTTTCTGCAGCGTGTGGCAGAAACGTGTGAGGTACAGAAATGCAATTCGCGGCAGAAGCCACGGGAGAAAGGATGTATGACCATGTATCTCGGCGGTGACTGGTATCATCTGAGAATCAGAGATCAGTTTCGCAGCAGTGATCCGGTGGAGGGGCTGGATGTCTCTGTTCTGCAAAGAAAGGTGCTTTTTCCGGTGCTTGGCATCCGTGATCCGAAAAACGACTGCAGAATCGATTTTGTGGGAGGCAGACGTGGACTGGAAGAGCTGGAGCATCGGGTGAACAGCACAGATGCTGTGGCCTTTGCCATGTATCCCACATCAATCAGAGAGCTTTTTGACGTGGCAGATGCGGGACGTCTGATGCCGCCCAAGTCTACCTGGTTTGAACCGAAGCTTCTCAGCGGCCTGTTTATTCATATGATTGAGCCGTGACATCATAAAAATTTGGGTTTATCCTTGTCTTTGTGATGATAAAATGGTAAACTAATCATTATAGACAGTTCAGTTGTTTATGAACTAATTTTGGTCTTGGAGGGGTACCATATGGATGAAAAATTATATGAATTAATGGACTGGGCAGGTGTGGAATCGATTGTATATTCTGAGGAAGACTGCCCGCAGAAATATCTCGGACCGCATTTGACGGAAGTGGGTATTACCATTCAGGCATTTTTTCCGGACGCGAAAGAGGCCGTTGTTGTGACGGGCGGCGGCAAAAAGAAGTATCCGATGGATATGGAGGATGAAGCAGGATATTTCGCTGTGCTGATTCCGGGAAAGAAAATTCCGGACTATACTTTCCACGTTACGTATGAGAACGGAACGACAGAGGAGAAAATAGACCCGTATGTGTTTGCTCCGCAGATCACAGAAAAGGAAGCGAAGAAATTTAATGCAGGTATCTGCTACAATATATATGACAAGCTTGGAGCACATCCGATGACCATTAACGGTACAAAGGGTGTTTATTTTGCTGTATGGGCTCCGAATGCCATGCGTGTCAGTGTCGTAGGCGATTTCAATCTCTGGGATGGAAGACGTCTGCCGATGAGGCGCTTTCAGGACTCCGGAATTTTTGAACTTTTTGTTCCGGGACTGGAGACCGGCACTCTGTATAAGTATGAAATCAAAGCGAAGGGCGGGCTTACATATCTGAAGGCGGATCCGTATGCAAATGCAGCGGAGCTTCGGCCGAACACAGCATCAGTGGTGACAGATCTTGGCACATTCGAGTGGACAGATCAGGCATGGATGGAGCAGAGAAAGACAGCAGATACGAAGACGGCACCCATGTTTGTATATGAGCTTCATCTCGGCTCCTGGAAAAAGCCGGAGGACGGACGTCTCTTCTACAATTACAGAGAAATTGCCCCGATGCTGGCTGAATACGTAAAAGAGATGGGATATACACATATTGAGATTCTGCCGGTTATGGAGCATCCCTTTGACGGTTCCTGGGGATATCAGGTGACAGGATATTATGCGCCGACGGCGCGCTACGGTACGCCGCAGGATTTCATGTATTTCATGAACTATATGCATGAGCAGGGAATCGGTGTGATTCTTGACTGGGTACCGGCACATTTTCCGCGGGATACATTCGGTCTGTCCGGTTTTGACGGTACATGCCTGTATGAGCATTTTGATCCGAGACAGGGATCACATCCTCACTGGGGTACACTGATTTACAATTACGGCCGTCCGGAGGTATCCAATTTCCTGATCGCCAATGCGCTGTTCTGGAAAAACGTTTACCACGCAGACGGTATCCGTATGGACGCAGTTGCCTCCATGCTGTATCTCGATTACGGCAAAAATGACGGTGAGTGGGTAGCCAATATCTACGGCGGAAATGAGAACCTCGAAGCAGTGGAATTCCTGAAGCATCTGAATTCCATCTTCAAGAAAGATAAGGACGGAGCGCTTCTGATCGCAGAGGAGTCCACAGCATGGCCGAAAATCACTGCTCCTGTGCAGGAGGACGGACTTGGCTTCGACTATAAATGGAACATGGGATGGATGAATGATTTCCTCGGATATATGCAGCTTGATCCGTTTTTCCGTTCCTACCATCACAGTGGATTGACCTTCGGAATGATTTACGCATACAGTGAGGACTTCATTCTGACCTTCTCACACGATGAGGTGGTGCACGGAAAAGGTTCCATGATCGGCAAGATGCCAGGAAAGCGCAAGCTGAAATTTGCAAACCTGCGTGCCGCATACGGCTTCCAGCTCACACATCCCGGCAAGAAGCTTCTGTTCATGGGTCAGGATATGGCACAGTTTTCCGAGTGGAACGAGGAAAAATCTCTGGAGTGGGATCTGCTCCAGTACGAAGAACATCAGCAGCTCCACAACTTCATGAAAGCTCTGATCAGATTGTACAGAGAGCAGCCGGCACTGTACAGCAGAGATTATGAACCGGCGGGATTTGAGTGGATCAACTGCATTTCCGCAGATGAAAATATGGTTTCCTTTATCAGAAGAGGCGAAAAAGAGGAAAACGACCTTCTGGTCGTATGCAACTTCTCACCGCTTGTATATGAAAACCATAAAATCGGGGTTCCGTACAGTGGAAAATTCAAGGAAATCTTCAACAGCGACAGCAAGGAGTTCGGCGGCGACGGCAACACGAATCTGCGTGTGAAGACATCCAGAAAGAGCGCCTGCGACGACAGAGAAAATTCCATCCAGATCCTTGTGCCGCCCATGGGATTCTCCATATTCAGGTGCACGAGGGTGGAGGAAAAGCCTGAAGAAAAGACTAAAGAAAAGAAAGCATCAGTAAAGGCTGAGAAGACAGAGAAAGCTGCGGCTGTCAGGAAAACCGCAAAATCCGGAAAGACAGCTCCGGCAAAAAAGACAGCGAAAGCTGTGACAGCACCGGCGGCATCGAATACTGAAGAAAAGCCGGCTGTGAAGAAACCGGCATCCAGGAAGAAAACAGCGGCCCAAAAGGCAGAGTAATACGCCGTCAGTTTTGTAAGAGCAGCAGCGAAGGAAAATAATCGGGGCAGCAGCATTGATTTGAAGGATACTGCTGCCCCCGCAAGGAGAGCAGACATGGATCAGGAAAAAGTGCATACACATACCCATGTGCTGGAGGACGGCACAGTTGTAGAACACTCCCACGTGGATGACGGACATGACGTACAGGAGCACGGACATTCGCACACCGGCGGTCACGACGGGCACAGACATACGCATTCACATACACACGAGAATACGAAGGCAGTACTGAACCGCATGTCAAGAATTATCGGACATATGCAGTCCATTAAGAGAATGGTGGAGGAGGGACGTGACTGCAGCGAGGTGCTGATTCAGCTCTCAGCGGTAAAGGCAGCCATCAACAGTACAGGCAAGGTCATCCTCCAGGATCACATTGAACACTGCCTCGTAGACGCCATCGAGTCCGGCGATATGCAGGCTGTCGAGGAGCTGAACAAAGCCATTGACCGGTTTATCAAATAATGCGACCGGAACTGATCAATAAAAAGGATCAGTAAAAAAGGTGCAAAAAAAGTTAAAAAACACTTGCAAAAAACACAGGAATCTATTATACTAACAAAGTCGGTTGGGTTACTGACCGAGATGCTGGATTAGCTCAGTCGGTAGAGCGACGCATTCGTAATGCGTAGGTCGTGGGTTCAAGTCCCATTTCCAGCTTTATAAAATCGTGAAAAATGGCTTAAATACAGGGAGAAAGGAGTGCTCTGCAGTCGGTATATCTCCTGAGTGTAATCAAAACTGTAATCAGTTATTTTTCGTATAGAATTGAATATCAGACATCAGAATAAGTCTGCAATTGTTCCAGATCATTGAAACAGTTGTGGGCTTATTTTAGTGCCTGAGAACTATAATGGTAATTCAGTTTGCCATTATTGACATATGTAGTTTCCTCTTTTTTTGAAAGGGTTCACCTCGTTCACAGCAACACGCTTTGCGATGCACAGAAACTGCATTTCATGCAGTTGCGCGCGTGATACCCTCGGGATTTCCGCGCATTTTGCGCGAAAACACCTCGCTAAACAGTGGCACCTGAACAGTAACTTGAAAGGCACTGATTGGCGTGCTTTGAATTGAAGTAATTGATTAAATGAAAGATATTGGCTATTATCTAGACAGACCTTGGAATATTTATGCAGATCAATGCAATACACTCATAATAGAGAATGGTGTCGTAAAAATTGGTGCACAGGTATTTAGTGCATTTTATAGAATTACGGGAAACCTGGAGATACCTGAAAGTGTGACATATATAGGGAACGAGGCATTTTCAGGATGCAGTGGAATTACGGGAAATTTAGTAATACCTGAAAGTGTGACATATATAGGTAACGGTGCATTTTCGGGATGTAGTGGTTTTCAGGATATTTATTTTAAAGGGAATGCAACAAACCTGTATTTGAATGATCAGGATGATCCAAATGTTCCTCCAGAAGAAATATATGATCCGGATAATAAGATTTTCCAGTCAGTTATTGCTACAGCATATTATCCGGTGAATAACAATACATGGACATCAGAGGTGATGAAATATTTTGGTAATACAATCACATGGAAGCCCTGGAATCCAAATGTAAAAAATATTGATACAATCACGGTGAATGCAATTTCAGACCAGTATTATACAGGACAGGCTGTTGTTCCGGGGCTGTTAATAACGGATAATGGTTATAATTTACTGGAAGTTACGGATTATACTGTCGAATATATTGACAATGTAAATATTGGAAGTGCAACTGTGATAATTACCGGTATTGGTAATTATACTGGTAGTAAAAATGTTACATTTAAAATAGTACCTGCTATCGAAGTGAATGCAAAGAGTATCA
>SFEV01000097.1 GCA_004557975.1 Lachnospiraceae bacterium | reverse complement strand
GTATGTCAGAACCTGATCGGCAGAATTTACGTGGATGCTTATGGGATGGAAATGATGTCTGTGCGTGCATTTAATCATATTGGTCCGAATCAGGCACCGATGTTTGTGGTGGCTGATTTCTGCAAGCAGGTAGCTGAGATTGAGGCGGGAATGAAGGAACCTGTTCTTCGTGTCGGTAATCTGACGGCAAAACGTGATTTCACAGATGTACGTGATGTGGTACATGCATACAGTCTGTTGATGAAACATGGTATTGCCGGAGAGACGTACAACGTGGGCAGCGGTCATGCAGTGGAGATTCAGGAGATTCTGGACAAAATTCTTTCTATGGCAAAAGTGGACATATCTGTAGAAGTTGACCCGGAAAAGCTGCGCCCCGTGGATGTTCCGATTATTGAGGCGGATACATCCAAGCTTGTTGCATGTACGGGCTGGGAGCGTCAGATCACGCTGGAGCAGACGCTGGAGGAGACACTGAATTACTGGAGACTGCAGGTGAAAATGCAGGCTTAAGCACTGAACAGTTACAGGAAAATAATTTATGCTGCGGCAAATGCCGCACTGGAGGAAATATGGATTACAGAGAAAAGTACAGTTTTTGGTGTACAGATGCGTATTTTGATGAGGCGACTAAAGCTGAGCTGAGAGACCTGGAAGGCAATGACAGTGAGATCGAGGATCGGTTTTATAAGGATCTATCTTTCGGAACGGGCGGTCTTCGTGGTGTTATTGGTGCCGGTACGAACCGGATGAATGTTTATACAGTCCGCAAGGCGACTCAGGGACTGGCAAATTTTATTCGCATGGAAGGCGGAGAACAGAAAGGGGTTGCCATTGCATATGATTCCCGGAGAATGTCTCCTGAATTTGCCGATGAAACGGCTCTGTGTATGGCGGCAAACGGAATTAAAGCGTATATTTTCGAGTCTCTCAGGCCGACACCGGAGTTGTCCTTTGCGCTGCGGGAACTGGGATGTATTGCGGGTATTGTAATTACGGCAAGCCATAATCCGCCGGAGTATAATGGATACAAGGTATATTGGGAGGATGGTGCCCAGATTACGTTTCCGAAGGACAAGGAGATTATTTCGGAAGTCAATAAAGTGACGGATTATTCTATGGTGAAGACCATGGATAAGGATGCTGCAAAGGCAGCAGGGCTGTATCAGGTGATTGGTAAAGAGATTGATGACCGATATATTGAAGAACTGAAGAAGCTGATCATTCATCCGGAGATTATTCGTGAAGTTGCTGAAGATATTTCTATTGTATACACGCCTCTTCACGGAACAGGTAATCTTCCTGTCAGAAGAGTGCTGCAGGAGCTGGGATTTAAGAAAGTATACGTCGTTCCTGAGCAGGAGCTGCCCGATGGAAATTTCCCTACAGTCTCCTATCCGAATCCGGAAGATCCGAAGGCTTTTGCTCTGGCGCTGGAGCTGGCAGAACGGGTGGATGCCGATATTGTACTTGCAACTGACCCGGATGCGGACCGCCTCGGTGTTTATGCAAAGGACAGCAAATCAGGCAGATATATGCCGTTCACCGGAAATATGTCCGGTATGGTGATCGCAGAGTATATTCTGGCGAGAAGAAAAGAAAACGGTACACTTCTGGCTAACGGAGCACTGGTTAAGACAATTGTTACTACGGATATGGCGGATGTAATTGCACAGAAATATCAGGTGAAGCTGATTGAGGTGTTGACCGGATTCAAATACATCGGAGAGCAGATCAAGTTTTTTGAACAGCAGCATACTTATGAGTATCTGTTCGGCATGGAAGAAAGCTACGGATGTCTTGTCGGTACTCACGCACGTGATAAGGATGCCTGTGTGGCTGTTATGGCACTGTGTGAGGCAGCTGCATACTGTAAGAAACATGGGAAAACGCTGTGGGATCAGATGATTGAGCTTTATGAGACATACGGATATTTTCGTGAGGGACTGGAGTCTGTTACACTGAAGGGAATTGACGGAAGCCAGAAGATTCAGAGTATGATGGATGCAATGCGAAAAAATCCTCCGTCTGAGCTGGCAGGTCTTAAGGTTCTGGAAGCAAGAGATTATGACGCTGACAGGGTACAGGATATGGTCAGCGGTGAAATCAGACCTACTGGTCTGCCGAAATCCAATGTACTGTACTTCAAGCTGGAAAATAACTCCTGGTGCTGTGCGAGACCCTCCGGAACAGAGCCGAAGATTAAATTTTACATGGGTGTAAAAGGAACGGATCTCAGTGATTCTGAAAAGAAGCTGGGAGACCTGAGGGCATCACTGCTTGAGTATGCAGGGGTATAAATGTTTATTATGAAATAAAAGGAGCATTAAACAAATGAAATGTCTGATTCTGGCTGGCGGTAAGGGCAACAGCCTTTGGCCGCTTTCAAGAGAAGAATATCCGAAGCAGTTTATGAAGATCAAAAAGAACCGTTCATTACTGCAGGAGACTGTTGCGCGCAATATTCCATTCTGTGATGAATTTTTAATCGCGACGAATGCCTCCTATCATTTTATTGTGGAAGGCCAGATGAAAGCATTTCAGGGACTGAAGTACCGCTGTATCCTGGAGGAAGAAGGAAGAAAAACGGCACCGGCCATTGCACTGGCGTGCATGAATCTGAATCCGTCGGAGCTTGTTTTTGTGGTGTCGGCAGATCAGATTATTGAAGGTTCTTCTTATAAGGAGACGATTATGCGCGGACGGGCTCTGGCGCGTGAAGGCAGACTCGTTACCTTCGGAATGGAAGTGCTGTCTGCGCATACGGGGTACGGGTACATCAGAAATGATGGAGAAAAAGTACTCGAATTCAGAGAGAAGCCGGATCTGAAAATGGCATGTCGTTATTTTGAATGCGGCGATTATCTCTGGAACAGCGGGAATTTTCTGTTTTGTGCCGGGGATTTTCTCCATGAACTGGAAAAAGAAGCGGAGGATGTGTACACAGCATGTATGCAGGCGCAGAGATATCTGAAAATGGATGGAAGCACCGTGATGCTTCCTGCAGATCTGATGCGCACAATCCCTGCAATTTCTGTGGAAAACGCTGTTTTTGAGCGATCGGAACAGGTTTCTGTTGTAAAGGCTGCTTTTCACTGGTGGGATATCGGAAATCTTGAAATTTTGTCTTCCTATATGAAGAATGAGGAAGAGAAAAATGTGATTTGTGCCAACTGTGAGAATACTACGGTGATCAACCAGACAGAACGCCAGCTGGTAGTCACAAATGATATAAAAGATATCACGGTGATTAATACGGAGGATGCGTGCTATATTACCGGGAGCAACAGCGAACATTCTGTCAAGAAAATCATGCAGGAACATCCGGAATACAGCATGTATTTTGAAAAATCGGGAATGGTTTACAGGCCGTGGGGGACGTATGAGATTTTAAGTTTTACACAGAATTATAAAGTAAAAAAGGTATGTGTATATCCGGGCGGTTCATTGACAAAACACCGTCATTCCATGCGCAGTGAGCTGTGGTCTGTAGTACAGGGTACGGCCACCGTTACGCTTGACGATACAGTAAAAGAGATCGCTACTTACAACAGCATCGAGGTTCCAGTGGGAGTCAGCCATACGCTTGCAAATCGTGCGGAAGAGGATCTGATTATTATGGAGGTTTCTTTTGGTCCGCAGATTACAGAAGAGGACAAGGACAGTGTAGTGGAAGCTGTTTCGGATACGGTTGTCTCAGAACAGCTGATTAAGTGCGAACCTGCGTTTAAAGATTATCTGTGGGGAGGGACAAAGCTCCGCGACCTTTACGGTAAAAAATGTGACTATGATATTATCGCAGAGAGCTGGGAGCTTTCTGCCCATGAGGACGGGCAGTGCCGTGTGGCGTCGGGAAAATATAAGGGCATGCTTTTCAGGGAATATCTGGAGCTGATCGGCGAAGATGCACTTGGCTGGAAATGTCAGGCGTTTGAGAAGTTCCCTCTGTTGATTAAGTTTATTGATGCCAAAAATCAGCTCTCCGTGCAGGTGCATCCGGATGATAATTATGCGCTTCCGAATGAAAATGAATACGGAAAAAATGAGATGTGGTACGTCATGGATTGTGAACCGGGGGCATCCATTTATTATGGACTTCGCGAGGAAATATCTGCAGAAGAGTTGCGCAGCAGGGCAGTTGACAATACGATCACGGAAGTACTGAATCAGGTTCCGGTGAAAAAGGGAGATACTTTTTTTGTGGAAGCCGGAACGATCCATGCCATTGGAAAGGGAATCCTGATCTGTGAGATTCAGCAGAATTCTAACTGTACGTACAGGTTGTATGATTATGACAGAAGAGATAAGTATGGAAGGCCGAGAATGCTGCATCTGGATCAGGCGGTGGCTGTGGCGGATTTGCATACGATATCCGGAAGGCTGGAGAAGTATCCTGTAGATGTACAGGAAGGGTATAGGACACAGAAATTATGTGAATGCAAATATTTTACAAGTATGCGGTATGATATAGAAGAATCTGCGGAAATCAGCATTGATGAAACTTCTTTTGCCTCTGTTGTTATTTTATCGGGGGTTGGGTTGATTGAGGCAG
>SFEV01000096.1 GCA_004557975.1 Lachnospiraceae bacterium | reverse complement strand
TTGCGGCAAGCCCCAACAGTCCGAAGTCAGCCTGTCCGTCACCCGATTATTATAAAGAAGCATTTTCAAGAAGCGGGAAACGTGCATATGCAGTGACGCGGGTTTTCGACAGTTATAGCCCTATAAAACTTCATACAAAATCTCTGGAAGCCGCTTAAATAGCGGTTTTTTTAATGTCTAAACCTGTCAAGTTTTTAAAAAAATTTTGTTGTATTAGTTGTATGTTGTTGTATATTATGGTATAATAAGGTATGAAGCTTAATTATGACAAAAAATCAAAAGATCCCACTTACTTTATCCAAAAAGGTTATCGTAATGGAAAGAAAACCACAACTAAAAATATTGCCCGAATAGGAAAGCATTCTGAGTTGCTCAAGATCACGGATGATCCCCTTGCTTATGCCAGGGAACAGGTTGCCAGGTACAATGAGGAAGAAAAGAAAAACAACAAGGTCTCCATGGAGGTGACAATCGACTTTAATGAAAAAATTAAGGTCAGCAATGACCTTGTATCTTCCAGTACAAACAGGAACATCGGATACTTCTTTCTTCAGCAGCTTTACCATCAGCTGGACATCGGTTCTTTCTTTAAAAATATAACCGCAGATTCCAGAGTCACCTTTGACCCTAATCTTGTAAACCGTTTTCTTACATTTGCAAGAATTCTGGAACCAGATTCAAAACTGGGTACTTTTGCGCATCTGAACTATTATTATGAAGAACCAAAGTTTGACTATGTCCATATTTTAAGGACTATGGATATCATGCAGGAACATTATGAGGAATACATCAGCCACCTTTATGAGAAAAGCTGCAGTATTGTGAAACGAAATACAGCTGTCTGTTATTACGACTGCACCAACTATTACTTTGAAATAGAATCTCCAGATGAGGATTATGTGGATGAGGTAACCGGTGAGACCATCAAAGGACTGCGCAAATATGGCATTTCAAAGCAGCACCAGCCTGCCCCTCTTGTGGAGATGGGGCTGTTTATGGATGGAGACGGCATCCCTCTTTCCATGTGCATCACTTCCGGTTCGGATAACGAACAGACAACTGCCATCCCGCTGGAGAAACAGCTCACAAAAATGTTTAAAGGCAGGAAGTTTATATATTGTGCAGATGCAGGACTTGGTTCTCTGAACATTCGGAACTTTAATTCCATGGGGGGACGCGCATTTATTGTTACTCAATCCATCAAAAAGATGTCTGATACCTTACAGGAGGCAGTGTTTAATGATTATGATTACCGCCTTCTGTCATCAGATAAAAAGATATCAATAGAAGCTATGAAAACCTTTGATAAAAATGACCCTACCAATGAGGAACTGTATTCAGACAAAGCATACAAGATCATCACAGCCGATAAAGCCTTCGACCTGGGATTTTATGAAGAAAAGATTTTAAAGAATGGCCAGAAGAGAAAAGTGAAATCAAAAGCAATCGTAAAGCAGAAGGTCATCATCACATTTTCCAGAAAAATGATGGAATATCAGAGATTCATCAGAAACCGCCAGATCGACCGTGCCAGAAAACTGCTGAAAACCCTTGATCCCGAAACATATAAAAAGGGTCCGCATGATGTCACACGTTTTATCAAGAGGAAATCTCCTTCCAAATCTGGGGAACCTGTAACAGATCTGTACGAAATTGACCAGACCATCATTGATGAGGAAGAAAAGTACGATGGATATTATGCAGTAGCTACAAACCTTGATGATCCGGCAAAAGAGATCATCCGTATCAGTTCTCAAAGATATAAAATAGAGGATTGTTTTCGGGTAATGAAAACAAACTTCTCGGCCCGACCGGTTTATCATCAGAAAAGGGAACGGATCATTGCACATTTCATGATCTGCTACACAGCACTGCTGATATACCGGCTGCTCGAGAAAAAACTGGACCAGCAAGGGACACATTTCACCGTTGAAAACATCGTGGAGACCCTAAAAAATATGGAGGTTGCAAATATAGAGGACATGTGCTATATGTCAACCTATACCTGTTCACAGGTATGTACCGCGCTAAATGCCGCCTTTGATCTTGGCCTTGACAGAAAATACTTCCCATACAACATCTTTCGTAAATTAAAAAGGGCTACAAACCGCATATTTACGCTGTTTGTAGCCCTTCTTTAGTTTGCTAACTGTCGAAAACGGGATTTTGTTTTATGCTAACATACCGGGCATTTTCTGTCAACTTTTTCACTTTCTGAAACCCAATTTTTTTCGCCGGCCGTCCTTTTTTTCTGACTGCGGAGAGTTACTGTTCCCGTGCCACGCCATGTAAGATACAGACCGCCTGTTTACACAGGCTATTCGCTGCTACGCAGCTTCTGTCTGTGGCTGATATGCGTCCCGCACATCACAGAAAATGAAAACCATCAGCTTTACATTGGTCGGATTTTCGATTATACTTACTGTAATTTTCAGCATAAAGGAGTTGCCATGAAACAGATAGATCTGCACGTTCATTCAGATAAATCAGACGGCACAATGACACCGTCTCAGCTTGTCCGGCACGCAGCTGCCTGCGGACTCTCAGCTTTTGCACTTACCGACCACGACAGTACAGACGGCATCGAGGAAGCACTTTTTGCAGCCATCCCATATGGCATTGAGGTGATTCCCGGCATTGAGTTTTCCACGGCATACCTCGGGCAGGATATCCATATCGTTGCCCTGGAGCCGGACTGGAAACATCCGGAGTTCAGAGATAAGCTAAAATTTTACCGCGGAGAGCGGCTGCGCCGCAATCAGAAAATGATTGACAAAATGGCTGCGGACGGCATTGACATCTCCTATGAAAAAATGGTGCAGAGCTTTTCGGAAACAGTATGGACAAGAGCTCATTTCGCACGCTACCTCGCTGACCATGGATACGTCTCGGATATGTGGGATGCTTTTCGCACACATATCGGTGAAAACTGTCCCTATTTTGTCCCGCGGGAAAAAGTAAGTCCCATGGAAATCACAGCGATAATCCGCCATTTCGGTGGAATCCCCATACTGGCACACCCGTACCAGTATCGCCTGTCTCCCGCTGAACTGGACGAACTTCTTCACAGACTTTGCGAAAATGGACTGATCGGAATGGAAGCCTACTACTCGACCTATACTGCCGAACAGACGCATCATCTTCTGGGGCTTGCAGACCGCTTCGGGCTTCTTCCCAGCGGCGGATCCGATTTTCACGGAACCAACAAGCCGGACATCGCACTTGGAACAGGCAAAAATAACCTGAGTATTCCATACGCGGTGCTGACAGAGCTGCGCCGCAAGAAAACTGCACCGGATTATCTGACAAAGGAGGATACAAAATGACTTTCCGTGAACGCTTCATGAAATATGAAACTGATTTTGATGAAATTTTTGACCTGACGGACCAATGGAACTTCAGCGATGAGACGTGCACGCTGCGCGAATATCTGGGACTGACTGCCAGGGAGGAAGATGTCTGGATCTCAGAGAGCGACGAAGCGCTGGAATCACTTCTGGAACAAGAGCGCGCTGCCCTGTCCTGAACAGTTTTAATTTTTTTCAGACATGGAGGAATTATGAAAACACTGTCAATACCAAAATACTGTTCACTGACCTCGACGGAACACTTCTGAATGACGCAAAGGAAATCACCCCCGGCAACCGTGCTGCCATAGAAGAATCACTTGCCTGCGGACATAAAGTGGTTATCTCCACCGGACGACCACTGGTCAGCGCATTGATACAGGCAGAACGTATCGGTCTCATTAAGGAAGGCTGCTACGCAATCACTTACAACGGTGCTCAGATTTATGATCTGTATGGCAGAAAAACAATTTACGGGAAACCGGTGCCTGCTGCCGTTGCTGTGCCGCTTTTTGAGGCAGCATCCCGCATGGGGCTCCATATCCAGACGTATTCATCCACACATATTCTGTCGGAGCATGACAGCCACGAGCTCCGCACGTATGCAAAAATCAATGGAATTCCTTATCAGACAGGATCACATATCGGTGATATGATGCAGGAAGATCCTTACAAATTAATTGCAATCTCTTTCGATGACCGTGAAAAGCTTCTGCGGTACCAGCGTGAAATTCTGTCTGCCTACACAGATACACTGGACAGCTTTTTCTCCAACAATGCATTTCTTGAAATTGTTTCTTCCGGTATCTCAAAGGGGTTTGCCGTCAAATGGCTCTGCAGCTATCTCGGTATTCCCATTGAGCACTCCGTAGCCGCCGGTGATGCACAGAATGATATTGCCATGCTGGAAGCCGCTCATGTGGGGGCAGTGATGTGCAATGCATTTCCGGGAATTGCCGAGCATGGAAACTATATTACTGAACATGACAACAATCACGACGGTATCGCCGAGATTATTCACCGCTTTATACTGGAGGAGGACGGCAGAATCTGACCGTATCGTTCAGTACCTTCACAGACACGATTCGCAAACCCATGAAAATCGGCTGCGCCGATGATGTTTGCCAACACCTGATTCACGTTCTTATCAATCTAAAAGTGCTGACGCAAAACTGATGTACAATTTTACAACATCATTTTGTGTCAGCACTTCTTTACGTCAGTCTCTTCTGACGTCAGTTTTATTTACTTTTCTGATCTCTCACTGTTATCTTTTTTTGTCATCTTTTTTTTATCTTTTTCTGTCATCTCTTTTTTCTTCTGAGGATGAACAGAATCAGAAGGACAATGAACAGAACACATGATACGACAGCTACACCAACCACAAGCATAATCGGTGTATCATCGCCGGTTGCCACACCGGCTGCCTTCGTCACAACACGGAATGTAACACTCTTTGCATCGGAGGTACCCTCTGATATCCAGGAGCTTCCGTCATAAATATCTTTATTGAAGATTACCTTCAGCGTGTATTCTCCCGCGGCATTGATCGCCATGGATGTTGTGTACGGCTCTCCCTTCCAGGTTCCTGTCACTTTGCCGATCTGATATCCGGAAGGACGATAGCGATAATCACCCGGATTCGGATTGGAATTCGACATTCCTGCACCGGATGCCGTGAACCTGATGGTATCGCCGGTATAGTACTCGCCTCCGGCAACGAGGTCGAGAATCACATTGTCATCTGTAGACGGACCGTCCTTGTAATTTGCCGCCACAATCACATCCTCTGCCGGCATGGTAAAGGTCGTCTTCCATCTGGATGCATCTGCAAACTTCGCCGTTCCGCTGACTGTGGACCATGTATCAAACACTCTTCCGCTGGCAGGATATTTAGAGCTTACTGTCACCGTATCTCCTGCATAATAGTATTCCTGATCTGCAGAACCATTCTGCACCGATACCTGATATTTTACCTTTTTGTATGTTGCCGAGACAGCCACATCCCCATCCGGCATGGTAAAGGTCGTCTGGCTGCTGTAAGAATCTGCAAGAGCTGCATTCTGGGAATCCACGTACCAGCAGTCAAACTCCATTCCCTTCGGAGCATCATTCGCGTGAATTGTCACCACTGTTCCTGCAACACACTCATCGTAATCACTATATCCGTCTCCGACAGTCACTTTATACTGAACGCCTTCATATACCGCAAGGAAATTCAGGTTTTCTGTCACTGTCACCGTCACACGCGGCTGGAACGCTGCATCTCCGAGATCATAGGCGCCGTTATTGACATTCCATTTCGAAAACTGCTGTCCGTAGGGACTCGGATTCGCCGATACGGTAACCTGTGTCCCTTCTTCACATGCGAACTGAGTAACAGAATCATTGATCAGACCGTTTGACACCGTGACGAGATACGTCTTCGGAATTTCCACATAAACTGCTTTCACCGAAACGTCACCCTGCGGCATAACAAATGTCGTCTGAGCTGCTCCTGCATCACCAAATGTAAGCGGTACAGTCTGACCATTTGCAGTCACTGTTCCTTCCCAGCGGCTGAACTCCATTCCGATAGGTGCCTGTGCTGCTGTGACTGTTACCGTATCGTTTTCCGCATAGGAAGCTTCTGCTGCTCCGTTTATATCTGTACCGTTTTCCAGTACCACTCTGTGTGTCGCTGCAGCGTATTCCGCAGTTACCGTGACATTCTCAGACGGCATTGTAAAGGATGCCACCGGCTGTGTCGGATCGTCAAATACAACGCCCGCACTTGAGCTCTTCCACTGACTGAATGCCTTCCCCTCCTGAGGAAGTGCCTCAATCGTGACAGCAGCGCCTGCCGCATATCCTCCTCCGCCGTTTCCATTTTCAACCGTAACCTGATACAGCACTGCAGGTTCTGTTTCTGTCTGGGCGGATGGCTGGGAAGGATTGTTTTCCTCCTTGTTCTGAACCTCTGCCGGTTCCTCTGCAGGCCTGATTTCTTCTTCCGTCTGCTTTTCATTCACCGGTGTCTGAAGTTCTGCCGGTGTCTGATTGTTCTCCGTCGGTGTCTGATTGTTCTCCACCGGTGTCTGTGGTTCTGCCTGTGTCTGATTGTTCTCCGCCGGTGTCTGCGACTCCGGATCAGATACCGGATCATTTCCCTCCGGAATCTGCTTTTCTTCGTATGTCGCGTTGATTATAACATCACCTTCCGGCATTACAAATTCAGCCGTGGTCGCCATTATGTCATTGACGGAAGTATTCTGACTCTCCACATACCAGCCGGCAAATGCGAGATTCTCTGCCAAACGGTCCTGTGCTGTCACGGTGACTGTGGCTCCCGGCTCATATGTACCGCTTCCATCGCCGTAATTAATAGTCACTCCGTACGTCACAGGCGCTGCATCCGCATACTGTGCGCTTACTGTCACTTCGCCCTCCGGCATTATAAAATCTGTGGCTGCCGCCG
>SFEV01000039.1 GCA_004557975.1 Lachnospiraceae bacterium | reverse complement strand
AAAGACTTTTCTTTTTTGGAATTAAACACCTTAAACTCTAAAATGATAGCATCCTCTTTCTTATCCTTTGGCTCTATTACCACATCATATCGTCCGAATCCGCTTTCCCGATTGGAAGTAATCACATACCGGTCTGAAAGGTCAACAATTAAACCCAGTACAAAGCCATGATAAAAGCGTTCCGGCTGTGATCCGGAAGGCTTGCTTCCTCCATCAAAGCTGCTGAATATCTGTTTCGCTACACGATTCATATATTCATTCATGGCATCCAGATCTCCCAATATCAAAGCTTCTACAAAATCATTATAGTTTCCATCTGGTTCATCAAACCATTCATGTATCATGCCATAAAACATATCCTTTACTTCTGCATTTGTAAGCTGCAAATCGTACAGCACCTTTTTCCCTGCCACTTTCTTCTCTTCTTTTCTTAACACTTTTAAATATCCGCTGGCAACAAGCAGACCCCAGATTGCTCCTTCACTTCTGTCCAACTGATTATATACAATCTGTTCATCAACAGGACATTGGATTATTACTCCTCGAAGCAGTGCCTCAAAGCTGGTCTTTACTCTCTTACTTCCTTCCCGAATCAATTTCCCAACCAGACTGTTGCTGCTGGTATTTGCCCAATAAGTGCTGATTTTCCCTTTATCCAGGAAGTTCAAAATAGACCAGGGATTATAGATATCCTTCTGTTCTCCAAAAATAAAGCCATCATACCACCACTTGATTTCTTCTTTCTGATCACCGTACCCATATTCGTCCAGTGCAGTAAAAACTTCCTCCTCCGTAAAACCAAAGGCAGTTTCATATTTACCCGATGTCGTAGTAACAACTTCAAGATTATTTAAATCTGAAAAAACAGATTCCCTGCTGACTCTTGTTATTCCTGTCATAATCCCTCTTGCCATATACGGGTTGGTCTTGAACGTTGAATTAAACAGACTTCTTGTAAGTGCAACCAGTTCATCCCAGAATCCATTCACATAAGCCTCCTGCATGGGGGTATCATATTCATCTAAGAGAATAATGACTTTTTTTCCATAATAACGATACATAAAATCAGAAAGCTGGTACAATCCTGATGTTGCATCTGTTTCCTCCATGTCTCTCGACAACATACGATTAAATGTATCTCTGTCTGCATCTGTTAAAACATCACTGTCTTTTATAAAACTATATTTAATATATTCATTTCTAATCACTTCATATATTTTCGCCTTTGTTTTCTTATAATCCTCTTCCTTTATCCGGGCAAAAGAAAAACTGATCACCGGATAGGTTCCCTGTAATTCTCTGTACTTCTCCTCCTCCCAGATGGAAAGTCCCTCAAACAAGTCTCCCCGGCCTGCATAATCCACAGAGAAAAACTGCTCTAACATACTCATGTTCAGCGTTTTTCCAAACCTTCTCGGACGGGTGATAAGAGTTACATCATCCCCATTTTCCCACCATTCTTTTATAAAGGATGTCTTATCAATATAAAAATAGTTTCCCTCTATTAACTTATCAAAACTCTGTATTCCGATTGCCACTGTTTTTGTCATTTTGAAACCTCCCAGCCCCACCTTTTCGCCTGCAAACCCGTTGTCAACAGGTTCATACCAGATACATGGCACCAAAAAATCCGTTATACTTATTTTTGTCATTAGTATAACGGATTTCCTGATAAATTACAATTCCAGGCAAAACTTCATTTCCCCGATTTGATGCTTTCCCGCGATACAAAAAATGGACATCCTCCAACTGAAGATATCCATTCTCTCAAGCAGGGCTACAAGGATTCGAACCTTGAAATGACGGAGTCAGAGTCCGTTGCCTTACCGTTTGGCGATAGCCCTATGTATTATTTTTTTGCGTCTCTCTCAACGCAAAATGAATTATATACCAACCTTCAAAAAAATGCAAGCACTTTTTTTAATTTTTTTAATTTTTTCGATTTATCCTGTTTTTTTAAATTTTTTATGCTAATTCACCGGAAATGTGATATAGTCTTAAGAAATACTATAACGTGACCGGAAGGCCGGTGTTCTGAGGTCTCCGCTCACCCAAGGAAAAGGAGTGTTCTCATGAGTACATTAAACCTGACCCTGTTGACCGACCTCTATGAACTTACTATGATGCA
The DNA here is from genome assembly GCA_004557975.1 of Lachnospiraceae bacterium. GTDB lineage: Bacteria > Bacillota > Clostridia > Lachnospirales > Lachnospiraceae > Choladousia. Next base: position 22,809 of record SFEV01000039.1, on the reverse strand, counting down.
GGGCTACTTTGAAAGTCATTCTTCTGAAGTCGTCATTTTTGATGCATTTTACCGCAACAATCCATGTGGAAACGGTTATGCTATTACAGCAGGTCTGGAACAGGTCATTGATTATATCAAAAATCTTCATTTTTCCGATGAAGACATCAGCTACTTGGACAGCCTTGGTATTTTCCATAAAGATTTTCTTGACTATCTGCGCAACTTCCAGTTTACGGGTGATATTTATGCGGTTCCGGAAGGTTCCGTTGTCTTTCCGCGGGAACCGCTGATCAAGGTAATTGCCCCGATCATGCAGGCGCAGCTTGTCGAGACTGCTATTCTGACGATCCTGAACCACCAGAGCCTGATTGCCACCAAGGCAGCCCGGGTTGTCCATGCAGCCCGCGGTGACGGTATCATGGAGTTCGGTCTGCGCCGGGCACAGGGACCGGACGCAGGTGTTTACGGTGCGCGTGCCGCTGTGATCGGCGGATGTATCGGCACTTCCAATGTCCTGACAGGTCAGCTTTTTGACGTTCCGGTCAAGGGTACACATGCTCACAGCTGGATCATGAGCTTTCCGGACGAATACACTGCATTCAAGACGTATTCTGAGCTGTACCCGAATGCATGCACCCTGCTTGTTGATACGTATGATACGCTGCGCTCCGGTGTTCCGAACGCCATCCGCGTATTCCGTGAAATGAGAGAATCCGGTATAGAGCTGAAAAATTACGGCATCCGTCTTGACAGCGGTGATCTTGCCTACATCTCAAAGAAGGCACGCCGGATGCTCGATGCGGCTGGTTTCCCGGATGCAGTGATTTCTGCCTCCAGTGACCTTGATGAATATCTGATCGACAGCCTGAAAACGCAGGGTGCAGCCATCACCTCCTGGGGTGTCGGCACAAACCTGATCACATCAAAGGACTGTCCGGCCTTCGGCGGCGTCTACAAGCTGGCTGCCATTTATAATGAGGAGACCGGTGAATTTATGCCGAAAATCAAGCTGTCCGAGAATACAGAAAAAATCACGAATCCTGGCAACAAAACGATCCTTCGTATCTACGATAAGGAAACAGGTAAGATCCGTGCCGATCTGATCTGCCTCGCCGATGAAACCTTTGACGAATCAAAGGATATGATCATTTTCGATCCCCTTGAGACATGGAAAAAGACGAAAATCAAGGGAGGAACGTACAAGCTTCGTGAAATGCTTGTGCCTGTATTCCTGAAAGGAGAATGTGTATACACGTCGCCTGCTGTTATGGATATCCGTGAGTACTGCAGCCGCGAAAAGGATACCCTCTGGGATGAGACAAAACGACTGGCAAATCCTCACGAGGTCTACGTCGATCTGTCCGACCGCCTTTTCCGGATCAAGAGCGAACTGCTGGAGCAGATGGGCCGCGAAGCACTTTCTCTTTAAACAATTTTTTGTGCATAAAGTCCTCTATTTTACAGATACTACATTTACCAACAATAACTGGCAGCACCGCTGTAGCGGGCAGTATTTCTGCCAACAGTGAACTTGCGCAGGTCCGTGTTCTGCGTTAACATGCGGTTCCTGCCGCCTGTGGTATCTGCCGGTTCAGGATAAATGACAAGTGAATCTGACTATGGAGGAAAATACATTATGAAAGCAACGGGAATTGTAAGAAGAATCGACGATCTGGGACGAGTTGTCATCCCGAAAGAAATCCGGCGCACGCTCCGCATCCGCGAAAGTGATCCTCTGGAAATATTTACCGACCGCGAAGGAGAAATTATCCTCAAAAAATACTCTCCGATCGGAGAACTGGGCAGCTTTGCCAAGGAATACGCTGAGGCACTGGCTTCCGCCTCCGGCCACAGCGTCTGCATTACAGACCGTGACCAGGTCATTGCCGCTGCCGGCGGAATCCGCAAAGAAACGGTAGGCACCCCGGTCACCGGTCAGCTTGAGGCAATCATGAATGATCGTGAATACGTACTTTCCGATCCGCAGTCACGCAAACATATCAAAATCACGAACGAAGATATGGAAGAGATGTTTCCTCAGGTTATCAGCCCGATTCTCTGTGAAGGAGATGTGATTGGTTCCGTGATTCTGCGGAGCAAAGACACAAAACACAAAATGGGCGAGACCGAACAGGTGCTTGCAAAATGTGCGGCAGGATTCATGGGTCGCCAGATGGAGCAATGACCGTCTGCAGGATATGAAGTTCATGATAAAAGGGATCACAGCAGAACTGTTTTCTGCCTGATCCCTTTTTATTATCTGATATCACGTCCAGTAGATTTTCGGCAAATTCCATCTGTAATATGCAGCCAGGAAACGAATCACCATTACCACGGCAGCACCGACAAACATGCAGGTAATCCGATCCGTATACGGAATCAGAAGCACAAAGGTCAGTGCACCGGCGAGCGAAGCTACGGCATACACGTGCTTTACAAGAATATATGGCATATTTCCGGCCATAATATCACGGAGCATTCCGCCCCCCACTCCTGTTATCACACCGACAAATACGATCAGGAAACGGTTACCCGCATAGCCTGCCCTGACCGCCGCATAGCTTCCCATCACACTGAAAATTCCAAGACCGATCGTATCACCGACCAGAAGCAGAATGTCATAAATTCTCATATGTCTTCCCGCCCCTGACTTTCTGCTGATATATACACAGATAAAGAGGATTGTCGACGTGAGAATCGCTGTCATCGCGTACGTAGAGTCCCTGAACATTGCCGGAGGATTCTGACCGAGAATCAGGTCTCTGACGAGACCGCCTCCCACAGCCGTCGTAACTCCCAGCACATTGACTCCGAACAGATCCATTCTCCTCTGAATGCCTGTCAGTGCACCCGAAGCCGCAAATGCAATCGTACCGACAAGCTCCATTATAAAAATAATAATGTCAGAATATTCCATTGTCCTTAACTGCTCACGCCTTTCCGTCGCATCCGCAGACCTTCATTCTGCCCTTGACAAGTTCTGTGACAGCCGCCATTCCGACCTTACCCAGCGCCTTGGGATCAAACACCTTCTCATCCGCAGAAAGAAGTTCTCTGACTGCTTTTGTATAGGCAGCACGCAGCTCCGTCGCAAAATTGACCTTGCAGATTCCGCGTTTTACACAATCCTTCACATCTTCATCCGTCAGACCTGATGCCCCGTGAAGCACCAGCGGGATATCAACGACTTCACGAATCTCTGACAGGCGCTCCTTGTCCAGCACCGGTGTGCCTACATAGAATCCGTGCGCCGTTCCGATGGCCACTGCCAGTGAGGTGATACCCGTACGTTCTACGAATTCTTTCGCCTCCTGCGGATCCGTATTCGTGTCAGCTTCCGCCTCAAGCTCATCTTCTTTGCCGCCAACTTTTCCAAGCTCAGCCTCCACAGGAATATTTACTGCTTTTCCAACATCTGCAACACGCTTGCTGACTTCCACATTTCCCTCAAAATCAAGCTTTGATCCGTCAATCATCACTGATGTATAGCCTGCCTTTACCGCCTGCACTGCCAGGTCATAGCTGCTGCCGTGATCCAGATGCAGACATACCGGAACAGTTGCTTTTTCCGCCTCTGCCTTAACCATCCCTGCATACATTGCAAGAGACGCATACTTGATCGTGGAAGGTGTCGTCTGAAGCATTACCGGCGCTCTCAGCTCCTCGGCAGCTGCAATAACCGCTTTTACCATCTCCATATTTTCTACGTTAAACGCACCAACCGCATATCCGCCTGCCTGTGCATCCTTCAACATTTTTTCCGATGTTACCAATGGCATAATCCATTACCCCCTGTTCTCTTTCTCCTCACATCCCCGAAGCACTCCTCCTGACGGGATCTTTGGAATCATACTGTCATTTACTTCAACATCTTATCATAAATTTCTGACAAAATCCAGTCATTTTTCTGATTTGAGCAGAAAAAACGAACCGGTTCGCATATCAATTTTTTGTATCTTGTGCAAAATATAAACAACAAAAACCGCGTAAGTACGGTATTTTCCGTAAATACGCGGTTCATTCAGCTGATGACGGGAATCGAACCCGTGACCTCCTCACTACCAATGAGGTGCGCTACCGACTGTGCCACATCAGCATAAATATGACAATATTACAGTGCTGCCACAGTTTTGTATTCTAGCACAGCTTATGATAAATGTCAAATAAAAGTTTTTGAGGAAATAAAAGTACAGCTCCTTTTTATTTTCCCATTGATTTTCAAAATCATCGTGCTATAATAACTGCAGGGAAGCATAGCTCAGCTGGGATGAGCGTTCGCCTCACACGCGAAAGGTCAGGAGTTCGAGCCTCCTTGCTTCCATTTCGGGGCATTAGCGCAGCTGGGAGCGCGCCACGTTCGCAACGTGGAGGCCACGGGTTCGAATCCCGTATGCTCCATTTTTTTGAGGGGCTGTCTGTTTCAGGACAGCCCCTCAAATTATCTGGTCAGGTGAATATTCGCAATCCACTCCTCTGCTCATAACCAATAACTGCTATGCAGTTTATCATTCAAAATGTCTTAACTCATGACTCTGCTTTCTCAATACAAAACAGCCGGGCACTTGCTCTGTTCGGAAGTGTCACACTGAGATTTCCACTGACCGTGTTCCAATACGCTTTATAAAACATGTTATCCGGATAAATACACCTGATTTTTACATTTTCTCCCTTCCAGTCAGGAATTGGAATTACTTTTGTCTCTGTACCGGGCTTCACATGCCAGACTGCAATATAGCGCTTCTTTTCATTTTCCGGCTGCATTCCGTAAACCACCCATTCATCCTCAAACACCGGGAACCCCAGCGGCCAGAATGGCATTCCTTTTTTGATCTCCTCGCGTTTCATATCTGTCCTGAATCACCAGAAGCGTCCTGATCTCATATGGCTTCACTGTAAACGTGATGCCGTTTCCGCTGACCGGGATCTCCTCCTGCTTTTCTTCCAGCATGCTGCACTCAAACACCTGTTTTACCGGATATCCGAACTGTACCGTCACTTCTGTCCTGCGGTTGAACGCTTCGTAGAGGCGAACCACAGTCCCCTCTCCATTCTCCGCATTTTTCACCACCTCTGCGATAACATTCGGCGAATCAATGGTGAGATCAGAATACACTGCCGGAAGATTTCCGGACGGCTGTTCTTTCAGTATGCACTGCATCGGATTATTCAGCAGATATGCCCTGTCGATTGTCCCGGCTTCACGGAATGAGCCGCGGTGCGGATATATGCTGTAAGTGAAGCTGTGGTGCTCTCTGTCTGCATCCGTATTTGGATAAACTGCGGATTTCAGCATGGAAAGGCCGATCACTCCGTCATGGACGCTGACTCCGTACTTGCAGTCGTTCATAATGCTGACTCCGTATCCGTCCTCAGATACGTCCATCCACTTGTGCATGCACACTTCAAACCGGGCAAAATCCCAGGATGTATTGGAATGTGTCTTTCTCGTCACATTTCCATACTGAATTTCAAATGTGGCCTCATCTGTATGGATATCCACCGGAAACAGGGACTTGAGCAGGATTTTCTTTTCTTTCCAGTCAATTTCATTGCGGATGCGAAGCTCAGGACTGTCTGCATCGAGGGAAAGGTACTGAACAATGGTGGAATCCAGGTAGCTGCGCTGTATGCGGATGGTACTTCTGACGGGTCCGTTCTCAATCAGCCTGATATCATCCAGCTCTGTGATTTCCCATGATTTTTCTGTATAGTAGTTATTGATATCCCATGCGTCGTAATTGTGCGGCCGGTCTTCATACGTCATCAGCACATTGCCGTTCTGGCCTTCTTTCAGAAGCTCACGGCCCTCCTGCCTGTCATAAATGGAACAGATCTGTCCGTTCTTAGCAAGCTCTACGCGCAGATATGCATTTTCCAGTAAATGATCTCCTGCGTTATCTGCATCTTTTCCGGACATATCAGCATCCGAACGCTCCGCCAGCGCAAATGTCCTGTACCCCTTGGACGGAACCTCCGATGGACAAAACAGGTACATTCCATTCTCCAGTTTCTGAACCGGCAGAGTCTCTGCGCCGTCCAGAACCACCGGATCTGCAATATCACACGGGCATTCAAATGCCACTGTATCTGTGCCGCTCACACTGTTCGGATTGAATACAACAAGTGAATGACGCGGTGCATCCACTGCTTCTGCAAGTTTTATAAGGGCAGCTCCCGAAAGTGATTCTCCCTGTGTAAACAGTTTATCATACTCTGCCTTTGAATCCTCATAAACCTCTTTGATGGAGGAACCCGGCAGAATATCATGAAACTGATTGCGCAGCGCCGTCTCCCACAGCTCATCCAGTTTACTCTGCGGATAGTCGGCCCCCGTCAGTCTTCCTGCCATCGCAGAGAACAGTTCCGTATTTTCCAGCAGGAACTCCGCTTTTCTGTTGTATTTCTTGTTCCGCGCCATGGACGTGTACGTGCCGCGATGATATTCAAGATACAGCTCTCCCACCCATACCGGCAGGTATTTCTGTCCCTTTACATGATTCTCCAGTGTATGGAAGAACTGTGCCGCGGTGCTCATGACTGTCTGAGGACATCCCGGGATTCCCTTTGCGAGACGGCGCTGGTTTTCCAGCATATCCTTAACCGGGCCTCCTCCTCCGTCTCCGTATCCAAAGGACATCAGCGCTTCACCATTCAGATATTTCTGACTGTAGCGCTCCCAGCCTCCTTTTACCTGACTCGGATTGATATAGGCATTGTACGTAGTAAAGTGCTCTGTCTCCGTTCCGCCCTCGACTGCGCCCTTATTATAGTCGCGGCTGGGAGAAAAATGGGTCAGGATTCTCGTTCCGTCAATCCCCTCCCACTCAAACGTATCATACGGCATCTTGTTGAACTCATTCCAGCTGATCTTTGTCGTCATGAAATAACGAATGCCGCACTTTTTCATGATCTGCGGCAGCGCTGCTGAATAACCGAATACGTCCGGCAGCCACAGAATCTCATTATCTTGTCCAAACTCCTCCCTGAAAAACCGTTTTCCGTACATAAACTGGCGCACCAGAGACTCACCGGAGGTAAGATTGCAGTCTGCCTCCACAAACATTCCGCCCTCTGTCTCCCAGCGTCCCTCTTTCACACGCTCTTTAATCTGCTCATATACATCAGGTGCATTTTTCTTTACGTATTTGTAGAGCTGCGGCTGGCTGGACATAAAAACATATTCCGGATACTGGTTCATCAGCTCCAGTACTGTGGAAAAGCTGCGCACAGCCTTATCCTCCGTCACAGAAAGCGTCCACAGCCATGCCACATCTATGTGCGTATGTCCCACACAGTAAATTTTCTCACTGCTGCTTCCTGTATACTTTTCATAGAATTCACGGGTCAGATAATCCTGTGCCCTCTCCAGTGACGCATCATACTCCGGTGAATGCTCCCTGCGCAGATCAAGCAGGTTCAGAGACTCGTTCAGGGTCCGGATAATCGTAATAAAATTGGGATCAGAGGTCGGCAGCAAACGTGCCACCTCATACGGCACCGACAGATCATAATAGTATTTTTCTGTTGCCCTGTGCAGCTTTTTGATGCAGGAATCCATGGCAAGGCGGAAATTATGGTCTCCGGAAAACGCGGACAGTACGATACGGTAGCTTTCCCCTGCCCTGGCGCACTCGCTCAGAATTACCTCCCGATGGTTGACATCAAGTCCCTGCCTTCTCACACCGTTTACAAAAATGGAGAACTGAGGATTCGTCGCATCCCATTCTCCTTCACATCCTGTCTTCAGCTCATATACCACACACGCCCCATCGAGCTGCTGCGGAATCTCCACAACTGTCTCAAACCAGAAATACTCTCTGTGTCCGCCCCAGAGCTGTTCCTTATTCAGTACCTCCCATGTATCTGTGTCAAGCTTTGCTATGTCCTCAAACCTTTCATGTGATTTGATATATCGATAGCTTTCTATGGGCATCCTGTCCGTATAGATCAGATCTCTGATATCACTGATCAGCTTTCCTACCCTCTCTTTAATTAAAATCATAGCAGCCTCCCTGTAAAATATTTCTTCGCCGCAAAAAAGCAGCCTTTTACTTATTTATATCACATAAAAGGCTGCTTTTCTTCTACAAATTACTGCTATTTACAATTTTACTTATTTTCTGTTATATATGACTGAAACAGCATTCGTATGCCATCAGCAATATATTTTTTACGGAATCCACTCCATGAGGCAGTCTGCGATCACCTCGTGTCCACGGCGATTCGGATGATTGACGCTGGCAGCATATTCACTTCTCTGATGCCCGCTTTGGAACAGTCTCTCAAAAACAGCATGCGTGTCTGCCAGCCCTGTCCCGTACTTTTCTGCCAGATCACAGATAATGTCCGCCATGGCAGAATCCGACAGCTTTCGTTTATCCGGTTCATAATATTGTTGTCCCGAATCAGCTGCCGGTGTAATCAATATAATTTTTACATCTGATCTTTGTGCATCCTCAATCATATGAGTCCAGGCATCCCGCATTTCTGTTTCGGTAAGAAACATGTCATTCCTTCCATAATCGATTGTAACCAGATCCGGACGGTGACTCAGTACATCCCTCTGAAATCTTTTTGCCCCACTCACAGAGTTTTCTCCGCCTGTTGCTGTGACAATCATATTAATAACCGAGTGTGGAAAACGTTCTGAGAGCCTTCTGTAAAACAGATGCGGATATGCATCAAAAGGTCGTGTAACATTAGCTTCCATATATCCGCATGGAATACTGTGCCCGTGGCAGGCAATTGTAAAAGTTGTATTATCCGGCCAGATTTTCTGAAGTCCGTAAACTTCCTCCTCCAAATATTTGTTTTTATCCGCAATCATAATTTTCTCCTGTCAGACGTAATAAACTGTCTTACCACTTCCATCAGTTCCTCCTGATAAAATGCATCCGCACCATGTCCTTCCCCTTCCAGCAGGTAATAGTCTGCCTGCACACCGGCGCTGCATAACTGTCTGTACAGTTCCTCACTCTGGGCACTGTCCACAAGGTCGTCTTTCTCTCCGTGGAAAATCAGAAATGGTGGTGTTTTTTCTGACACGTGGCAGACAGCGGAGGCCTCCGTCCGCAGTTTGTACAGATCTCCTTCAATGCCAAGAAACTGTTCTACTGCTCCGTATGTGGAGTTCGTATCTCCCTGTACTGCTGTGACACAGCTGCTGTCCGTACTTACACCGTGCTCCGCATCTGATGTCCGCATGTCTGCAACTCCATAGTAATCAATTACGCCGCAGACACTGCTGTCTGCTTCCAGCCACTGCCCAACATCATATTTACCGGCCGTTCTGCTTCCTGTGACTCCCACAAGACTCGCCAGCGCTCCTCCGGCAGATTCTCCCGCCACAAAGACACGATCCGGATCTATTCCATACCAGTCTGCATGAGTTTTGAAATACCGGATGGCCGTCTTCACATCGCACAGAGCCGCCGGAAATACTTCCTCATTGCTGGTCCGATATTCTACGGAGGCGACCACACAGCCCTTTCTTGCAAACTCTATCCACTGGGGCCACCAGACCTCCGTGTCCATCACCTTGAATGCACCTCCGCAAAGCCAGACAAGAAGCGGAAGACGCTCTTCTCCTCTTACCTTCGGCATACATACACTGCATTTCAGATCACGGAAAGTTGCACCATACCACGACGGTACTGTTGCATAAGTAATGTCAGTCACCAGAGACCAGCATCTCTGTTTTGTTTCAATTTTCAGTTTTTTCTTCATTTTCTTCTCCTTTCTGCTTCTCCCGGTATTCCATCGGTACACTGATGTATATCGTTGTTCCTTCTCCCACTCTGCTCCTTATCTCAAATACGTAGTCATCCTTGTAGATCAGGTTCAGTCTCTGTCGAATGTTTCCGATACTGATGGAATGAACCGCTGATTTCTGTCTTCTGCCCTGTCTTTTTTCTGTCAGGATCTCTTTGATTTTCTGTTCATCCATCCCTTCTCCGTTGTCCGATAATTCAAAATGAATATACTGCTCCTGCCGATTGATTTTCAGATGAATTACCCCATATTCTCTCGACAGCACACCGTGATTCAGAGCATTCTCCACCAACGGCTGAAGCATCAGCCTTGGAATTGCATGATGTTCCAGTCCCGGCTCCACCTCAACAGAAAAGGAGAATCGGCCCGGATAACGGATTTCCTGCAGTTCTATATATCCTTTCAGATCCTCAATATCCTCTCCGATTGTGGTGATCACCCCGTCAATTCCTGATTTCATATTGTTCTGGAGAATCCTGATGAACAGCTGGAGCAGTCGTTCTGCCTTGCGCGCAGCTCCGACTCTTGAAAGATAAATCGCTGAATTCAGCGTATTATATATAAAGTGCGGATTGATCTGGGCCATCAGAATGCTCATCTGAAGGTCCGATCTGATGCGCTCTGCCTTCTGAAGGTCCCGCATCTGCTGCTCAAGACTGTCGGTCATCTGATTAAAGCTCTCTGTCAATGTCCCAATCTCATCTCCCGTATCAGAATGAAGATGGACATCCAGCTTTCCTTCCGAGATCTGTCTTGCTGCATTGCTGAGCGCCACAATCGGTTTGCTCAGCCTTCTTGAAATCACATACATAATCAGGCAGGCGCAGAACAGGCACACAAAGAACAACAGACAGAAAAAGAGGAAAATATTTCTTTCTTCATTGTACAGCCTGTCTTTAGGCATATACATCACCAGAGACAGCCCGCAGTCTGACTGATTATCATAAAGATACCATCCGTCTCTGTCCGAAATAATCCCTTTTTTCTCCTCCCGTTCGCTCAGCAGTTCCTGATATTGCTCTTTGCCTGCCTTCTTTTCGCCTGCTTCTGCCAGTACCTCGCCCTGAGCATTCAGAATTGCACACCAGGACGACTCCATATCTGTCTCAAAAACAAGACTTTCAAAAGCTTCCCTGCGGATATGAATAAAGAGCCTGCCGCTTCTTTGCTGATTCGTGTAATAATTTCCGACATTGCAGGAATACGTAATAATATCATCATAAAAAACGTTTCTGCATACAAGATCAGGCCCTCTGAAGAAAAAACGACTCATATTCCAGTCCAGGGATTCCAGCCAGGAAATATCCCCGACAGCATGAAATGAATTCTTATTTGAACTGTCACTGGTATAAACCCCACCGTCAGCCAAAAGAAGCTCCACGCAGACGCAGTCACTGCGGAGCAGCTCATAATTGCGAAGAATACGGCAAATTGCAACGGAACTCTTTACCTTCTGAGCAGCATTTGCTGCCCCCTGTCCTGCGAGCAGCTTCTGCAGCTCTTCATCTGAAGCCAGCAGCGTTGTAAAACGCGCGAGATCGTTCTGATATCGTACAATCTGCCGAATCGTAAACTCTCTCACATCCTGATAATCCTCCAGCAGCTTTCCTTCCGTCGAATGGACCATGTACCAGCCCGAAAACAGATAGCTGACCAGAATCATACTGCTTATCAGAATCACTGATGCACTCATAAATCGCTTTCCGATCGACCGATTCACTTTCCTGAGTCTTTTCACATCCATCCCTCCGGTTACTTCTGCTGCTTATACTCTCCCGGCGTCATTCCTGTCACCTGGCGGAATACACGACTGAAATGCTGACTGCTCAGAAATCCGCACATTGCAGCTATTTCATATATCTTTCTTTCATCCTTCTGTAAAAGCTCTTTGGCACGATCAATTCTGTACTGCAAAATATAGTCTTTAATTGTACAGGACTGTTCTTTTTTGAATACAGTTCGCAGATATCCATCACTTATCCGAAGTGCATCTGCAATCAGCGGACTGGAAATATCCTCCTGATAATGCATCCGGATATATTCTATTGCCTGCTGAACTATTCTGCTTTTCTGTATTCCCCCCTCCTCCAGAAAACGGAGACTCGCTCTCAGAATCTGTTCCAGACTGACCATTCCCGCCCTTTTCTCCTGTTCTTTCAGAAAATCACGGTCAACTTTTCGCATAAGAAAAGTCTTTAAGGGATTCAACTGTTCCAGTCCCACCAGATACTGCCCCTGTTTTCCTTTCATAAGAAGTTTACGCAAATCAGATGTGTCCCACTCCTCCGGTTTTTTCCCCGGGAAAAAATCCGACTTTATTTCCTTGTATTGAGGAAGATCCATTTCAAACACCGGATTCTTTCTCTGCCACAAAACCCCTTTCGAAAATCGTTTCAGCAAAGCACAAAAATCCGTCAGTTCACGTACATCAGTTTTCAAACCGGACAGATAGAGTACCGGCTTCAACTCTCCGCTTTCCCGACAGATTTTTTCCACGTATGACAATAATGCCTCCCTGACAGACTGCTGTTCCTGCTCAGAAATACAGGAATCATACTCACATAACACTCCATAAGTAAAGCGTTCCAGTCTTGAAAAAGCTTTTACTTTTATCTGAGGGATATCCAAATCTCTGAAATGCGCTTCACTGACAGAAAAGTCCTGTTCTTCTCCCAGCACTACAGATACGCCCCGCATTGTAATCAAAACCATAAAACAGTTTTGCATCCCCTGCTCAGGCACATTTTCTACGCTCCCGCTTTCCCAGATGCTTCGCATCCAGTTATTCCACAGCACACTTTCATAATTTCTGCGCCACTGAATTTCCTCCGTGATTTTTTTCAGCACATCATCTAATTTTTCTTCTGTAATTTCATGCTTAACCAGAAAATGTTTTACTCCTATCTGCATGGCCTCTTTTATGTACTCAAATTCCTGCCATGCAGTCATGATCACAATAATCGTCTCCGGACAGATCCGCAGAAACTCACGACTCAGTGAGAGACCATCCATACCGGGCATTCGGATATCCATAAAAACAATTGTATGCCGTTCTTTCCGGAAGCACTCCAATGCCTTTGTGGATATCCATGCAGAATCAATTCTGAAACATCCATATTTCCTCCAGGAAGGCAGGCTTTTCAGATATTCGATTGAAAGTATTTCATCATCAACAATCAGAACCTTACTCATCCGACTTCTTCCTCCATATCTGTTTACTGTCTGCTTCATCAGCCCTTCACGGCGCCTTCGGTCAGACCCCTGATAAAATCTTTCGAAAAAATTGCAAAAGCGACAATCAATGGAACAATGGAGATCAGCAGACCAGTGATCTGTGCAGCCAGATCCTTTCTGTGTTCATTGCCCAGGCTCTGAATATACAGCGGAATCGTGTAATTCTCCGCCTTATTTACCATAACAAGAGGCAGCATGTAGGAATTCCAGGACCACAGGAAAATCAGAAGACACAGAGAGATGATTGCCGGTTTGATGCATGGCAGCACAATCTTCAGAAAAATTCTGAACTCCCCGCAGCCGTCGATACGCGCACTTTCCACCAGTTCCATATGCAGGGAATTCTGAAGATACTGCGTAATCCAGAATACTCCAAAACCGCTCGGCAGCCAGATCAGAATCAGCGGAATCAGAGTTCCAGAAAGATGCAGAACTCTCATTTCCTGCATATACCCGATCACGCCGAGAACAGAGGGCACCATCATGGTGAGAAGCACAAAGTTGTAAATTATCCGCTTCAGCCGGAACTGATAAGCCACCATTCCATAGCCTGCCATCAGGCTGATGCTCACAGAACCTGCCATGGCAAGCAGCGATACAATCAGACTGTTTTTAAAAGCCACCCAGAATGTTGAATTCAGCGCAGTTTTGATATTGTCTAAAAGATACGTTCCCGGAATCCACGAAATGCCCAGCATAATCTCATCCGTCGAATGTGTGGACATCACCAGTGTATAGTAAAAAGGAATAAAAGAAATCAGAGAAACAATGGTGATGGCAAGTACCTTTGGTATTTTTTTTACTTTTCGTTTCATTTCCTACTCCTTTTCCCGCAGCAGTTTTACATTCAGGAAAGACATTGCTGCAATAATAATCAGCATACTGAATGCAATCGCTGCGCCGTAACCATATCTGGAATTATTCTGGAATGAACAGTCATAAAAATACCATACAATAGTCAGAAGCGACCGTCCAGGACCTCCAACGATGGTTGATCCTGAACCGGATACCAGCGTTTTTGCCTCATCAAACAGCTGAAAACCACCGATTGCTCCCTGAACAATCACAAAAGTGGTAATCGGCCTCAGAAGAGGCAAAGTGATTTTCCAGAAACACTGAACGGAAGTTGCTCCGTCCACTTTCGCAGCATCATAATACTCTGTACTGATTGTCGATAATCCTGACAGATATAATACCATAAAATAACCGAAATTTTTCCAGATACAGATGATAATTACAACAATAAAAGCGTATCTGCTGTCTCCCAGCCAGTTAATTTTCTCATCAATCAGTCCCAGTTTCATCAGAATCGAGTTTACAGCACCGATATTCGTATTGAACATATTTGCAAAAATCAATCCGATAGCAATCGGCATCGTAATGTATGGCAGGAAATTAATCGTCTGAATCAGCTGACGGCCTTTAATCATATTAAACATCAGCACTGCAACCAGCAAACCACTGATAATTGTCAGCGGCATTGCGATAATCATCATTTTCACCGTATTCCAGATTGACCGCCAGAACATGGGATCATTCGTGAAAACACGAATGTAATTTTTCAGCCCTACAAAGACACGATTATCCAGTGTCACTGCCGTCCAGTCCGTAAAGCTGATAAAAAAGGAATAAATCATCGGATACATATAAAATGCAATGTAAGTAATAATAAACGGAGCTACAAAAATATATGGCCATTTTGCAAGCTTGTTTTTCTTTTTCTTCTTCATTCGCTCTCCCCTTGAAAGAAGCGGGAACTGTTTCCTCCAGTCCCCGCCCCTCCGATTACTTATTTGATTATCTGTGAATCATATTCTGACGGCTTCATCAACAAATAATTCAGCCCGATCTGAACAGTTATACACATTCCAGTCATCATTCATTTCAGTTATTTGATGGTCACATCCGGAATCTTTGCCTGAAGATCCATCATAAATTCATCCATTGCACTTTCTGCTGTCATACCGGCATCCGCTGCCATCATCTGAACCACCATGTTTACTGAATCACTTACGAGATTGTCATAAATAGAAAGACTTGCTTCAGGAATATTCGGTGCGATTTCTTCCATCATGAAAGTATTAATTTCCTGATCTCCGAAATTCGGTCTCGTACCCTTTGTATATTCCGGATCCTCATACAGAGATTTCACCGGAAGGAAGAAGCCTGATCCCTCTTTCATGTATTTTGCTCCCTCATCAGTCAGAAGTGCCCAGGAAATGAAATCCCATGCTTCTTCCTTCATTTCAGAGTTCTTGTAAATACCATAGCATGTACCGCCCCAGCCAAAGCCGCCGCCTGCCGGTGTGAACATTCCCCAGTTGTCGATTCCTTCCGGATCATACGGCTCTACCCAGAATGTTACGCTCCAGGATGCACCCGGGAAAAAGATGACTGAACCGTCAGCAAAAGCATTCGACCATTCTGTGGAATACTGTGCCAGCTGTCCGCATGCATGAGCGTCACTCAGCTTTTTGACTGTCTCAAAAACAGGTGCTACCTTTTCTGTCACATTCACATCACCGTTTTCATCTACATTGTTAATGTTTCTCTTCTGCTGCATCATCATGTTGGAAATGTCCTGTGCTCCCGGGAACAGTGTTACTGCACCGCCGCTGGCTTCATATACTTTTGCTCCCCACTCTGCATAATCATCATACGTCTGGAACATTGCCTCCAGCTCTGCCCTGTCATCAGTTCCAAGATACTCTCTTGCCAGATCTTTCTTATACATCATGAATGCCGGATTCAGTGCATTCTCTACACCAATCACCTGATCCTCATCATTTGTAATAGATGAAATGACAGAATCGAGCAGAAGAGAACGGTCAAAATTATACGGCTCTGCTTCCAGATTTTCCCAGATATCCAGTGCAAATGCACTGCCTCTCCAGCCCATCTCTGCCATAAGAAGATCAGGCATATCACCGCCGGACGCATATCCCTGCTGAAGCTTTGTCAGATAATCCTCCGCTGCAACTACTACTTCCTCAAACTCCCAGTCTGCATCCGGATGACTCTCAAAATATGCGTCCTGAACTGCATCAAACTGTCCCGTCGCCCATGTCCAGAGCACAATTTTTTTCTTGTCTCCGGAAGCCTCTTCTTCAGCCATAGAATGGATTCCGCTTCCCAGAAGACCTGCCGTTACACCAAGAGCCACCATAGCAGTTAACAGTCTTTTTCTTTTCATAAACAATGCCCTCCTTACTTTTGTGTTTTTATACACGTTCATTTTCTTTCTTGCATAAGTATTTTATCAGAGATTTTTACAAAAAAAATTGACTATTCTGCAGATCCTGTGTCAATTTTGTATATGGAAAGCTGAAAATGATCGGAGTTCCATTTTGTGCAGCACGCAAAAAAAGCAGCCTTTACTATTTTATATCACATAAAAGGCTGCTTTTCTTCTATAAATTACTGTTCTTTTAATTGTTTTCTGTTATTTTGCCATCCCACTGAAACTCACCTTCGTCAACAGGAAGGCGTTTCTCCACCGGAAGGATCTCCGTGAAAGCTTTATGCGGCTCAGTCTGGTACCAGTAGGCAGTGGAGGACCAGTCGTCACTTCTGTTATTGTTGTGGCCGTGTTCTATCGTCACACGGATAGATTTCCGGAACATAATCGGATCCTTGATATGATACCTGTAATACGTAATTTTGCCTTTCCAGTTATCCTTTCCTCCCAGAATCAGCCCATGGTACGGAGCACAGTATTCCTCCTGCGGACACCACGCCATATTCACGTAATCCTCTGTTCCGGTTCCATGCAGATTCGGCGGCCATACCTCGCCGTCAACAAAAATCATATCATCACCTTCACCGGGCCAGTCCCACAGCGCATTGGTGCACAGATTATGGATATTGATATTACATCCCACATAGTGACCTTTTCCTTCCGCCTCCAGCAGAACGTAATTGTCATCTCCCGTGGTATTTTTTCCGCCAAAACACCATTCTCTGTGGCTCGGGAACTCCTGCTCTGATTTTCCTGCTGTCGGCAGTTCACGATTCCACTTTGCATGGAATCGAAGCATATCCTCCGGAAGCTCATCCAACTCCTCATAATCTACATAGAAGTAGAAAATCAATGTGGAAAAACATTCATTCGTAACAGTCAGCTTTGCCCCTTTTTCAAAAGGCATGGGGAACCAGCAGTTCAATCCCCGTCCGCCCTGGGGGCTCATCTGAAGCGGCTCACTTACGAAATTCTTCGTAATTCCGTGTCCCATTCCGAAAAAATCTCCCAGCGGTGCCTGTACACTGGGAGATTCCTCACCATCCCAGTAGAACTGAAGGTAAATCTTGCGCATATTATATTTTTCAAATTCATCCGGCATATCCTGATTTCCGATGGTAATCCAAATATGGGTAATAAGTCCGCGCCCTTCCAGCTGGGCAAACGTACACGTTTCTCCCGGCTTTACGTAGATTCTGTCATCGTTTCCTCCGCTCCTGTCATAAGAAGATATTCTTTTTCTTCTCGATGTTCTCTCTCTGCAGATATTCGATATGTCTGCAGGCACAAAATCCTGTTTACTCATCTCTTTCCATCCCCTATTTCAGTCCTTCTTTCTCTTTTGATCTGAGAAAATCATAATACTTCCTCACACTGGAATTGCTTCCTACCCTTCCTGCCCGAACGCCTGCTGCGCCTCCCGCAGCATTTCCATATCCTCTGCGTTAACTCTGATATTTGCACAGAGTTTTTTACCGTTCGGATCTGTCACAGTCATTTCAATGACACTTTCCTCCCGGATACTGTTCATTGCCGCATCAAAGAAACCGGGAATACGCGGATGGTTTGCCCGGAACCGCTCCCCCATCTCTCTGAATCTCATCAGCTTCATCGGATTCACCATGTCTTTCTCTCCCTTCAGAACTCTGTCTCCGCGCACACTGCATCGTATCTGTACTGTGCAGGATATCCGCGCTTCGTCACTCCCGTCTCCAGCGTATAGATCGCATCCATATCCTTTTCTTCCAATTCAAAATCGAAAACATCGAGATTCTGTGCCATCCGGTCCGGGTTCACAGATTTCGGAATCACAGTAAGGCCGCGCTGCAGATGCCATCTCAGAATGATCTGCGCCGGTGTCTTTTCGTACTTCTGCGCAAGCTGTACAAGCAGCGGCAAAGAGAGATCACTGCCCTTTCCCAGCGGTCCCCATGCTTCCGGAACAATTCCCTCACGCTGGCAGAATTCCACTGCCGCATTCTGCTGGAAATGAGGATTGCTCTCGATCTGATTGACAGCCGGACAGATATTTGCCTTTGCCAGCAGCTTCTGCAGATGCACCGGCTGGAAATTGCAGACGCTGATTGTGCGGATTTTCCCTGCTTCGCACAGCTTCTCCAGCACTCGCCATGACTTTGTCACTTCACCGATTGGCCAGTGGAGATAATACATATCAACGTAATCAAGCCCCAGCCTCTCCAGGCTTCTGTAAAAGGTCTCCTCCTGTCTCCCCTCACACATATCGGTGTACCAGAGTTTTGTGGCCACAAACAGTTCTTTCCTGTCAATCCCGCATTTCCGGATTCCGGTACCGACCTCCGGTTCGTTCTTGTAGTATGCAGCCGTATCGATCCGTCGGTAACCTGCCTCTATTCCATAACAGACCGCATCCTCCGCCTCACTGCCGCGGCTTTCCCAAAACCCGAGACCGACACGGTCAATTTCTGTTCCATTATTCAGTTTGATCGTTTTTTCTATCTTCATGTAAAGTCCTCCCGTATCTTTTGTTTTCTATCATACCATCACTGTATTCCGAACCGCAAGCATCTTTCTGAATTGTTACACAGGAAATCTGTTCTGCGCAGAACTGGTGCATATGAAAAAGGCTCTGCATCATCCCGCCATCAGGCGGAAAGTATGCAAAGCCTCTTTTCTTCTCTGAGATTGCTGACGGAAAGTATCCGTCAGCAATATTTCTTTCTATTCAGGAATTTTCTCCGACAATGCTGTACGCCATCTGCTATACCAGCACTTCATTCGGTGATGTCTCACCTTTCTCCCAGGTGAGTGCATTTTCCAGGGTTGTCTGGCTGATTGCGCTCAGTGCTTCCTCTGTAAAGAATCCCTGATGAGAGGTGATGATTACATTCGGGAAGGAGAGCAGTCGTGCCGTCGTGGAATGCTCCAGAATCTCATCGGAACGGTCCTCAAATACGTTTGCCGTCTCCTCTTCGTAAACATCCAGACCTACTGCAAAAAATTTCCGTGCACGGATTCCCTCAATCAGGTCATCCGTCTTTACGAGTCCGCCGCGGGAAGTGTTGACAAGAATAACACCATCTTTCATCTTCCGGATCGTATCGCGGCTGATCAGATGATAATTCTCTTCCGTCAGCGGGCAGTGCAGGGAAATCAGATCACTCTGTGCCAGCAGTTCATCCAGTGACACGTACTCAACGAAATCGAGAGACGGGTTCTGATAAACATCGTACGCTATTACCTTCATACCGAAGCCATGACAGATCCGCGCCATAGCGGCACCGATCTTTCCTGTTCCCACGATTCCGGCCGTCTTCTGATAAAAGTTAATGCCCATAAGGCCGCCGAGGCTGAAGTCATTTTCACGCACCTTTACGTAGGATTTGTGTACGTGGCGGTTGGCGGCAAGAGCAAGCATCATGGCATGCTCCGCGACTGCCTCCGGTGAGTAGCCCGGAACACGGAAGACTTTGATTCCCAGCTCTTTTGCCGTCTCAAGATCCACATTGTTGAATCCGGCACAGCGCATCAGAACGAGATGGACTCCATGTGCATGGAGCGCTTTCAGAGTATCCGTTCCCACATCAGAGCTTACGAACGCACATACTGCGTCATAACCTTCCGCCATTACAGCCGACTTCGGGGCGAGATCACCCTTCAGATAATCAATTTCAATTCCCGGGAAATTTGCGAGCTGTCTGTCAAAGGACTCGCGGTCATAACTTTTTGTGTCGTAGAACAAAATCTTCATTGCTGCTTCCTCCTTGTATAAACAGATGTTGCAGGAGAACTTCTGTATATAATTATATCTGCTCTCCTGACCGTGACAATAACTCAAAACAGTTACATTAAGTATTTACATTCTGCGGAACATTTATCCGCACTTTCAGGAGGTTAGGGTTTTCTAACTTCCATGTTTTATTATAATCCTGCAGCGTGACTTTGTCAATAGTTTAACAATGTATTTATTCCCGTACAGAGCAGCGGACCGTTACTGTATGGAAAGCCGGATAGGACAGGACAATAAAAGCAATGCCGCCGCTGATTTTCTGAATACACAAAAAGTACCGGTATAACTGCCTCCGGTACTTTTTGATCCTGTTCAACAATATTTTATTATTTACGTTTCTCCGGTCTGACATTTACGCCACGGTTCATGTCTCCCTGAGGATTCACACCGAATTCATAATCGTTGCCCGGAAGAATGATATTCAGAAGAATACCGGCGATTGCTGCGATTGCAAGGGCTGTCAGCGTGATGGATGTTCCGCCCACCTGGAAAGTGAGACCGCCGCCGAAGCCAAGTCCGCATACAAAGATAACACCAACAATGATCAGGTTGCGTGATTTTGTCAGATCAACCTTGTTCTCTACGACGTTGCGGACACCGATTGCAGAAATCATACCGTACAGCATAAAGCTTACGCCACCGATAATGGAAGCCGGCATCGTGCTGATGATCGCGGATACCTTCGGAATAAAGCTGATGACAATTGCAAATACTGCTGCGATCCGGATTACTCTCGGGTCGTGTACACGGCTGAGCTCCAGGACACCTGTGTTCTCACCGTATGTCGTGTTGGCCGGTCCGCCTACGAGACCTGCAAGGGAGGTAGCAAGACCGTCCCCCAGCAGTGTACGGTGAAGTCCCGGATCTGCGAGAAAGTTTTCACCTACTGTTGCGGAAATTGCGGACATGTCTCCGATATGCTCCATCATCGTAGCAATTGCGATCGGTGCCATGACGAGGATCGCCGTCAGATCAAACTTGCACAGCTGGAACGGCGGCAGTCCGATAATGTCTGCGGATGCAACGGATGCGAAATTAAAGATAGCGGAGCCATCCGGATTCGTGATGCCGCATGCATTCATGATCAGAGCTACGACATAGGAAATCACAACACCCATCAGGATCGGGATAATTTTGAACATTCCCTTTCCCCAGATATTGAAAACAATGATAACTGCCAGGGCAACGAGTGCCAGGAACCAGTTTGTGGAAGCATTTGAGATTGCGGAGCCTGCAAGGCTCAGACCGATACAGATAATAACCGGTCCGGTCACAACCGGTGGAAGGTAACGCATCACGCGCTTTACACCCACAAGGCGAATCACCAGTGCCATAACCAGGTAGAGAAGTCCTGCAATTACGATACCGCCGCATGCATAGGAAACCTTTTCATTGGCAGGCATATTCTCATAAATGCCGGCGCTTAAATTTGCTACTGTTGCGAAACCTCCGAGAAATGCGAAGGAAGAACCGAGAAATGCCGGTACCTTCATCTTTGCACACACATGGAAGAACAGCGTTCCAAAACCTGCACAGAAAAGTGTCACAGCTACGGTCAGGCCCTTTGTCAGCGGTTCTCCACACGCCTCCTGGAAATAGCTGTTTACCAGAATCGGTACAAGAATTGTCGCACCGAACATGGCAAACATGTGCTGCAGTCCGAGAAGCAGCATTTTCGGAATGCCGAGCTTTCTCGCGTCGCGGATTACATCATTTGAATTGTTCATAACATCCTCCTCTTCATGTAAAAACCGGATTGCTCCGGAGTCAGTTTTATCTTCCCTATTATACGTGCCAGAGAACAAATACGCAATAGGAAGGTAACAAATTTTCCTGCTTTTCCCGGATAATCATTTGACCAATTCACCATTTTCGGCTAAAATAAAAGAATAGCTTACATCGGACTTTGTTTTACCGACTGGAGGAAAGAATGACTGAGTATACCACCAATTTCCGCGCGGACGAAGAGACACTCTACCGCACGGCAGAACTGTTCAAAGTATTCGGAGATCCCACACGCATCCGGATTTTATATGCGCTTTCAGAGAAAGAGCTGTGCGTCCAGGATATCGCTGATGAACTCTCCATGACACAGAGCGCTATTTCTCATCAGCTCCGTATCCTGAAGCAGACGGCTCTCGTCAAATTCCGCCGTGACGGCAAGACGATTTATTATTCTCTTGCAGATGACCACGTTTCCACAATCATGAAGCAGGGGCTGGAGCATGTGTGCGAATAATGATTCTTTCGTTCCCAGCCCCTGTCTTTATGCCCTTTTCCGTATTTTCCGTATTTTTTCCGTATTTCCTCCAAATCTGCTTCCTGTCATCCCCGCCTTTTGATATTCTTCGCATAAATCACCTTAAATATCGTGCGTACCGTCGGCTGGATAAAGAAAAGCTGTGTAAAGAACGCAAACGGGAAATTGAAGCACACCAGCTTCAGCCAGTTGGCAAGTAATGTCACCAGATGGAATCCATTGTAGTACGGATAATACATGATCGATGCGAGGAAGCTCATTGCGGGACACATCAGACCCACTGTTGTGCAGATAATTGCAGTCTCAAAGTGTACCGGATGTGTTGTCTTCGGATCGAATACTCTGCATGCCAGCTTAAAAGAACACGGACTTCCCATCACAATTTCCAATGCATAGGCACAGACAAATTCTACAGCGATCACGACCCAGATCGGGAGCATCCTACCAAACATGTAAACGCCTCCCTGCTTCCTTATGGCCTCAAGCACACCGGAAGCGCCGGCTGCATTCATGATTGCAGTTCCATTTACAACATAAAGGCTGTAAAAAACATAG
>SFEV01000038.1 GCA_004557975.1 Lachnospiraceae bacterium | reverse complement strand
CATCCTTCAGAACCTGCTTCCTGTATTTCGTACACCATACGATATGATACTGAAGAGAATAGACATATCCACGACCATATGTAAGATCATTCTCTTTAATATTATAAATATCTTTATCCATATTTTGATTATACCATATGTTTTTCTTAAATGCAACGGAATTTCAGAACATAAGTTTGCCTTTTTATTAACAAAACTGCATCATATACACTGGTTATACCAGGGAGCCATCGATCCGGTCTCCAAACAATCAGCAATATAATATATACAATGCGTTTTTCTAGTTATTCATCATCGGCTAACTCACGACTAAAGTCACGAGAATGCGCCGATTATTTTTCAAACGCATCTTTGCATTGTCTGACCTCGCCATCATTAACCTGATCAACGGTCTCTTCTGCACCAATTATCCGCCTGACGGCAGGATCACCTACGAAAACCGTGAAGCCACGAAACGGGACCTGACACATCGGTTCGCTGACGTTTTCCTCACCATCCATCCCCCGGCAAACCATGATAAAAACCGTTTCTTCTCTGATTACAAAGACGTACAGAGCCATCACTACCACCTGGAAGCTCAGATGTACTATGATAAAACCATCGTAATCCGCGTATTCGAGTATGGTCTCTGGAATGCCCTTGAAACCAGGGATAATGATTATACCCTTCATTTTCCGGAGCCGGTGATCATTTATCTTGATGAGCAGGATCATATTCCTCCTGAGAGCACACTGAATATCCATTTCCCCGGACTTCCTCCCGTTACATATAAAGTTAAAAATTATGCTTATCTGGACCATGATGTGGTGGAACTGAACCGCAGGAAGATGGTTGTCCTTATTCCTTTTCAGGTGCTTCGTCTGCGCAATCTTCTGTATACAAATGGATTTCCCGAAAATTTCTCCCTGACAGAATTTGAACAATTGAAAGACATCGTCCAGTCTGATATACTTGGAAGCATAGAAGCCAATCTGATGGTCGGTAATATCACTTCTGACGATGCCAGTCAGCTTATCGAGCTTGCCAGCCATCTCTATGAGCAGATTGTCCTGCTCTTTCAGGAAAAAGGAGGAACGGATACCATGAAACCTCTCTTACCGGGTGCCCTGGAGCTGCCAAATGATAAATATCGGATGAGAATCGACGAACTGGAAGCGGAAAATCTGAAGCTTACGGGCAGAAATTCTGAGCTTTCAAACAGAAATAGCGATTTATCCAGGGAAGTTTCTCTGTTAAAGGCACGCATTAAGGAATTGGAAAAAACCACTGCAGTGAAATAATAACGGCTGATACAGAACGTCATCTGAACTCACTCTGTATCAGCCAGTTTATCAGTTTATTATTTCCCTCCATTTTTCCGGTTCAGTACTGCCAGTGCTGCAAGTACAAGAATTACTCCGGTCATCCCCATCGCTGTCATTTTTTCATGAAACACGAAAATTCCAAGCAGCGTCGCCACAACAGGTTCAATCGTCGCCATAATGGCAGCCTTGCTGTTTTCCACGCGGCTCAGTCCAAATGTATACAGGAGATACGGAAGCACAGTTGTCACAACTCCGTAGCCAATTCCGTAAAGAAGATTGCCGGGACTTTCTGTCATAAATCTGATCAGCGGTTTCCAGTCGGCGAGAAAAAGAACTGCCGCAAATGCAAACACAAACGTGTACATTGTTACCGTAAACGGATGATACCTGCGCTCAAGCGCATAGCGGCTGAAGATGGAATACAGCGCATATCCAAAGCCGCTTCCGAGACCAGTCAGAATGCCGACGGTACTTATTTGCGTTTCCTCTCCCAGGATACCTGTCACACAGATGCATCCGGCAAATGCCAGAAACAGTGCCGCTATCTTCTGAACTGACATCTTTTCTCTGAACAGAAAACGCGACAGAATCATAACGAAAACAGGAGCGGTATACAGCAGAATAGCAGCTGCAGATAATGACGCAAGTACAATGGTTCTGTTATAGCAGTATCCAAAAAACACGATGCTGCATACTCCTGTGCCAAAAAAGCACCAGAAATCCTTCAGCCGGATGCGAAGCAATCCTCTGTCATATACCAGCAGAAAAACCGTCATGAGGATCACTGTTACCAGAACGCGCAGTGCCAGAATCTGCATGGCATCCAGCCCTGCTGCTGTGCAGCGCCTTACCCACAGCCCCATGCTTCCCCACATGATTCCTGCCGCCAGAATACTGACAATGGCTGCCGTTGTCCCTTTTTCATTCACATTACCTTTTGTCCGATCCATAAAGCTGTCATATCTCCTGATTTTTATTCCTTCACATTTCCGCCGGCGACGTCGTCAAACTCCCTGAGTATCTCTTTATCCGGTTCATCTGTGCAAAGGCTGACCACAAGAATAAACAGAAGACTGACCACAAAACCGACTGCCAGTGAATACAGCCCTGTGGCTGCTCCGGGGGTTTTCCCTCCTATTATCGGCAGATAATCCCATATAATGACCGTCAGTCCGCCGCTGATAATTCCGGCCACAGCACCCGCAAGATTTGTCCGCCGCCAGAAGAGAGACATCAGTACAACGGGACCAAACGCAGAGCCAAGACCAGCCCATGCATTGGACACCAGCCCCATAATGCTGCTGTTTGGATCCAGAGCAATCACGTAGGCGAGGACTGCCACCACAATAACTGTAACACGGCTCAGATTCAGAACCTTTTTCTCATCTGCCTTCGGATTCACAATTCCCTTGTAAAGATCCTGCGCTACAGATGAAGCTGTGACCAGAAGCTGTGAATCAGCTGTGGACATAATTGCTGCAAGAATGCCACAGAGGAAAATACCTGCCACGAACGGAAGAGCATATTGCTGCGTAAACAGCTTTTTGATCAGTTCGATAAATACGTTTTCCGTGGAACCTGCACCGTCTGTGCCCAGAACTGTCGGGTACAGATACGCACGACCGATTACGCCAATTGCACACGCCATTCCAAGAGAAAGTGCTACCCAGACTATACCGATCACACGTGATTTTTTCAGTTCCTTCTCATCACGGACTGCCATAAATCTCGTCAGAATATGAGGCATACCGCAATATCCAAGTCCCCATGCAAGCTGCGAAATAATTTCCACCGCCGAATAATTGCGGTCACCGTTGCGAAGCAGGCCAAGAAATGCATCCGTACCGCCCGCTATACCGCTCTTTTCCAGATTCTCCATCAGCATGCCGTCACCCATTGCTGCCCATGCAATCAGCGGAACCACAAGAAGGGCAACCAGCATCAGTGTGCCCTGAATGAAGTCTGTCACGCAGACTGCCATGAAACCTCCCATGAATGTATAGGCGAGAATCACTGCCGCGCCGATCGTCAAAGAAACCGTATAATCCAGTCCGAATACAGATCCGAAAAGCTTGCCGCCCGCCGCGA
Source organism: Lachnospiraceae bacterium (assembly GCA_004557975.1). Taxonomy (GTDB): domain Bacteria; phylum Bacillota; class Clostridia; order Lachnospirales; family Lachnospiraceae; genus Choladousia. Next base: position 23,162 of record SFEV01000038.1, on the reverse strand, counting down.
GTGCAGATGCCGTATAGACAAGAAAGAAGATAACAACTACAACAGAAGATGAAGCAAGCAGAATTCTCTTTTTGTCATGGAAACGATTCTTAAGATATGCCGGGAATGTCAGTGCATTATTGGCCCGGATCGTGTAACGGCGAAGACGCCCGGAAATACAGACCCAATTGAATACCGTACCGATGAATAATCCGATGGCAATCCATGACTGTCCTGTACCCATTGCATACACTGCACCCGGAAGTCCCATCAGAAGCCATCCGCTCATATCGGAAGCCTGCGCAGAAAGCGCTGCAACCCATCCGCCCAGTTTTCTTCCACCCAGAAAATAATCCGCGGAATTGCTGGTACGTTTCATGTACACTGCACCGACTGTCAGCATCATTGCAAGGTAAATTACAAAAGCTGCCAGAATAATTAATGTTTGAGTGATCATTTTTCTCCTCCTTTTTCCAGTCAGCATCCCTGGCCGTCAGTACAGAAAACGTCTCGTTCCAACTCCCTCTGTCCACTCGACAACTGTACCTTTCACAGGTATGACAAAGTAATGTTTTATCATGCTGATGTATTAAAATATGTGCCCTATTATAATAAGGCTGTATAGACACGTCAACTGTTTTTTACCTGACTCAGAAAGAACCTTTAAACTATCTTTATACTTGATTCAAACCCGTAAATCGCTTATACTGTCTACGGACTGCAGAAGAAGCGCTTTGCAATGCCGGAACTTCTTTCTGTCCGGATATAACAGATATTACAGATGTTTTCTTCATCATATTTACAAAATACAGGAGGCTTTATGTGGATTGCAGATCAGTGGAAGGATTATGAAGTGATAGATACGTCAAACGGAGAAAAGCTGGAGCGTTGGGGGGATTATCTGCTCGTGCGTCCGGACCCGCAGGTGATCTGGAACACGCCGAAGCAGCATTATGGCTGGCACAAGATGAACGGTCACTACCATCGCAGTAAAAAGGGCGGCGGAGAATGGGAATTTTTTCAGCTTCCGGAACAGTGGAGCATTCATTATCGTGATCTGACCTTTCATCTGAAGCCTTTTTCATTTAAACATACGGGACTTTTCCCCGAGCAGGCAACTAACTGGGACTGGTTCTCTGACAAAATCCGCAATGCGGGACGTCCCGTCAGAGTTCTGAATCTGTTCGCTTACACCGGAGGAGCCACACTCGCCGCCGCTGCCGCCGGAGCACATGTCACACACGTGGATGCATCCAAAGGTATGGTCGGATGGGCAAAGGAAAATGCCAGTGCATCGGGACTCTCCGACGCTCCAATCCGCTGGCTCGTAGATGACTGTATGAAGTTTGTGGAGCGCGAAATACGGCGCGGCAATCACTATGACGGAATTATCATGGATCCTCCGTCTTATGGCCGCGGACCCAAGGGAGAAATCTGGAAAATTGAGGAATCCATTCATCCGTTTATCCAGCTCTGTACAAAACTGCTCAGCGATGACCCGCTGTTCTTTCTGGTGAATTCCTATACCACAGGTCTCGCACCTGCCGTACTCACTTACATGATTGCAACGGAGCTGAAAAAATACGGCGGCCATGTAGAATCACAGGAAATTGGTCTTCCTGTTACGGAGAGCGGTCTTATTCTTCCATGTGGTGCCTCCGGACGATGGGCACGTGAATGATCTGACCGGCAGATAAACAAAAGGAAAATACAAAACCGGACTGCCGTATGCAGATGTCCTGTTTACATCTGCTGTGCGGTAATCCGGTTTTTATTCTGCTTATCTGTACCTTCAGTCGTTATTCCGGGAAAAATCAGAACTTCAGTCTGTCTTCCTCACAGCTTCACTGCTGTGATTCCCGATTCTCCGCTTCAACATCAGAAGTATCAGTCTCAGCTGCAGGATCTTCTGCAACTGCCATGTCCGTTCCGGCTTCCACAGCCATAACCTCTGCTTCAGCAGCCGTCCTATCCGTTCCGGCCTCCACAGCGTCATCCGCTGCTCCCACAGCCGGTACTTCTTCCTCCACAGTACGCTCTGTAATTCTTGACACCGGCTCTTTTCTTTCTTCTTCCTGTATTCCCTCAACCTCACGGAAAATCTTCATAAATTCTTTTCCGGTAATGGTCTCTTTCTCAATCAGGAAAGCGGCGATTTTGTCCAGAGCTGCGCGGTGTTCCGTCAGAAGGCGCTTCGCCTCATCGTAGGACTCTCTGAGTACCTGCATGACTTCCTGATCCACATCGGCTGCTGTCACGTCACTGCAGTTCATGACCGGACGATTGTCGAGATACTGGTTTGCCTGCACCTCAAGTCCTATGAGACCAAAACGCTTCGACATACCATACTGTGTAACCATTGCGCGGGCAACCCGTGTGGCCTTTTCAATATCATTGGCAGCTCCCGTCGTTACCGTATCAAATACAATCTCCTCTGCAGCACGTCCTGCAACAAATTCCACCAGCATCGCACGGATCTCTTTTTCCGTATTCAGGAACTTCTCTTCCTCCGGAACATTCATAACGTATCCCAGTGCGCCCATCGTACGCGGCACAATGGTGATCTTCTGAACCGGCTCCGAATCCTTCTGCAGAGCGCTGACAAGGGCATGCCCCACCTCGTGATAGGAAACGATACTGCGCTCCTCCTTGCTGAGGATGCGATCCTTCTTCTCCTTACCTACCAGGACAATCTCCACAGATTCAAACAGATCCTGCTGTGATACTGCCTTGCGGCCTTTCTTGACTGCGAGAATTGCAGCCTCGTTGATCATATTCGCAAGGTCAGAGCCTACGGCACCTGATGTTGCCAGTGCAATCGCTTCCAAATCAACGGTCTCATCCATATGGACATCCTTCGCATGTACCTTCAGGACGTCAATACGTCCCTTCAAATCCGGCTTGTCCACAATCACACGACGGTCAAAACGGCCGGGACGCAGCAGCGCCTGATCGAGCACTTCCGGACGGTTCGTTGCCGCCAGCACCAGAAGGCCTTTGGACGTGTCAAAACCATCCATCTCAGCCAGAAGCTGATTCAGTGTCTGCTCACGCTCATCGTTCCCTCCGCCGTATCTGCTGTCACGGCTCTTTCCGATGGCATCAATCTCATCAATAAAAATAATACACGGTGCATTTTTCTTCGCTTCCTCAAACAGGTCGCGGACACGGGAAGCACCGACGCCGACAAACATCTCCACAAAATCTGAGCCTGACAGGGAAAAGAACGGGCATTTAGCCTCCCCTGCCACTGCCTTTGCCAGCAGCGTCTTACCGGTTCCCGGAGGGCCTACCAGCAGTGCACCCTTCGGAAGCTTGGCACCGATCGTCGAATACTTGCCCGGATTCTCCAGGAAGTCCACAACCTCCTGCAGGGACTCCTTCGCCTCATCCTGACCGGCAACATCTTTGAATGTCACCCCGGTCTCCTTCTGGATATATACCTTCGCCTTGCTCTTTCCGACTCCCATGATTCCGCCGCCTCCGCCGGACATTTTCCTTATGGCAAAAGCGAATATCAACCATATGATAAGCAGCGGCGCAAAGCTCAGCACAAGATTCAGGATGAGATTGGCCATCGTATCCGGAATCTCCTTCTTGAATTTCACCCCTGCCTTGTCAAGTCTGGCCACAAGGTTCGGGTCGTCCGGATTACCGGTGTAATAGGTAACGCCCTTGCCGGAGCTGCCGCCAAACAGCTCTGCCAGAAGATCACCGCCAGTCTCTATCTCGAGCTGGTTCGGCGAAATCGTCACACTCGTGACCTTCCCGCTGTCGAGAAGATCAAGGAACTCATCATACGTGATCTCCATCGTCGATGAACTGCTCCATAAATTATTCAGTACCGCCATAATGATCAGAGTGGCAAGCGTAATCACCAGAAATATCATAAAGGTGGAATTATTCTTCCCCGGTTTTCTCTGCGGTCCCTGATTCCCGCCTCCCGGACGGTTGTTTCCCTGTTGATTATTATCCATGTTTCCTCCTCATTTGCCGATGGGCATCCCACAATATGCTGCTGCATATTTTATACAGCCGCCTGTCCGAAACCGGAAAGGCAGACTCCTGTCTGTCATCAGAGACAGATATTTCATATTATAAGTACTCATTCGGCATAAATCAATACCACATTTCTAAATGTTTTGTGAACTCTGTCTGAGATCCAGGAATGCCAGAGACGTTCCTCCCGCAGCGTGTTCGAATGCGAAGCATTCTTCCACTGACCACGTCATGCAAGCCACAGACCGCCTGTTTACACAGGCTATTCTCTGCTACGCAGCTCCTGTCTGTGGCTGATGTGCGTCCCGCACATCACAGAAAATGAAAAGCCAGCCCTTTGCAGACAGCGTGCCCCCTGGGTATGAATCTGCACGGTCCGGCTTTTCATTTTACTGCATGGCTGAACTGGAACCAGTATATGACATCTTGGATATTTAATAAAAAAAAGTATGGATTTCCGGAAAAGATAGTTGTATAATGAGATAGTTATAAATCAAAAATATTGTGCGAACAAATATTGCAGTTAAACTGATACAGAAGACAACCAGGTCAAAGGCGCCCTGGGTGGCTTCTGTATTCTTATTTTCAGGGAAAAACAGGAGGAAGACCATGGCAGTAAAATATGTATTTGTGACCGGCGGCGTTGTTTCCGGACTTGGCAAAGGAATCACTGCGGCATCCCTCGGGCGGCTCCTTAAAGCCAGAGGCTACAAAGTAACCATGCAGAAATTTGACCCCTACATCAATATCGATCCCGGAACTATGAATCCGATCCAGCATGGAGAGGTGTTTGTCACAGATGACGGTGCGGAAACGGATCTCGACCTTGGCCATTATGAGCGTTTTATCGACGAGAGTCTGAATAAAAATTCCAACGTAACTACGGGAAAAATATACTGGTCCGTTCTCCACAAGGAGAGACGCGGAGATTACGGCGGAGGAACGGTACAGGTGATCCCGCACATTACAAACGAAATAAAAAGCCGTTTCTACCGCGACTACTCGACAGATGAAACGCAGATTGCGATTATCGAGGTGGGCGGTACGGTAGGTGACATTGAGAGCCAGCCGTTTCTCGAGGCAATCCGGCAGTTTCAGCATGATATCGGTCATGAAAATGCCATCCTGATCCATGTCACGCTCATTCCTTACCTGAAAGCCTCCGGTGAAATGAAGACGAAACCGACCCAGGCAAGTGTAAAGGAACTGCAGGGAATGGGAATCTGGCCGGACATCATCGTCTGCCGCTCCGAATACCCGCTGGGACAGCAGATCAAAGATAAAATTGCCCTGTTCTGCAACGTGCCAAGCAGTCACGTCCTGCAGAATCTCGATGTGGAATATTTATATGAAGCTCCTCTTGCAATGGAGAAGGAAAATCTGGCTCAGGTTGCCTGCGAATGTCTCCATCTCCCGTGTCCGGAACCGGATCTGACGGACTGGAAAGAAATGGTTGACGCACTCCGTTCTCCCACAGGGGAGGTTGATATTGCTCTCGTCGGAAAATATATTTCTCTGCACGATGCCTACATCAGCGTTGTGGAAGCACTGAAGCATGGCGGCATTATGAGTCACGTGACGGTAAATATCCACTGGATCAACTCGGAGGATGTCACACGGGAAAATGCACAGGAGCTGCTCTCCGGCATGGACGGAATTCTGGTTCCCGGCGGTTTCGGAGACCGCGGAATCGAAGGAAAAATCGAGGCAATCCGTTTCGCCCGCCTGAACAGAATCCCGTTCCTTGGGCTGTGTCTCGGCATGCAGCTTTCCATCGTAGAATACGCGCGCAATGTTGCCGGACTCGAAAATGCTCACAGTATTGAGCTTGATCCGCAGACACCGTACCCGGTCATTGCACTGCTGCCCGACCAGAACGGCGTGGAGGACATCGGCGGTACGCTGCGTCTCGGCTCCTGGCCCTGTATTCTCGACAAAACCACAAAAGCTTATGAGCTCTACGGGACAGAAGAAATCCACGAACGCCACAGACATCGCTACGAGGTCAACAATGATTACCGCAAGGTTCTGACTGACAACGGCATGACGCTGTCAGGCACGTCACCGGACGGACGTATTGTGGAAATGATTGAACTGAAGGATCACCCGTTCTTTATCGCTACGCAGGCTCATCCGGAGCTGAAATCCCGCCCGAACCGCCCGCATCCGCTGTTCCGCGGCTTTGTGGACGCAGCAATTGAGGTACATCAGACGAGACAGTAGCGTAAAATCCGGACAGTATCACAATTCGGATAAAAAAATATCTCTTTTTTGTAAGAAAAGAAGAAAGGTCTCCCCATGCATAGAAATACAGTCCTTTCTGTATGCATGGGGGGACCCATTTTTATGTGACCTTCAGAATCCGTGTCACTCTTTCAATATTAAGGGTGGAACAATTAATGGTGGAACAGGCGGATACCTGTGAATGCCATCGCCATGCCGTATTTGTTGCACGTTGCAATCACATCCTCATCACGGACAGATCCGCCCGGCTCTGCAATATATGCCACACCTGACTTGTGTGCTCGCTCAATATTATCGGAGAACGGGAAGAATGCGTCAGAACCCAGAGAAACGCCTGTCATCTGATCGAGCCATGCGCGCTTTTCCTCTTCTGTAAAGACTTCCGGCTTCTCCGTGAAGACCTTTTCCCATGCACCGTCTGCCAGTACATCCATATATTCGGAACCGATATATACGTCGATTGCATTGTCACGCTCAGCTCTCGTGATCCTGTCAGAGAACGGAAGGTTCAGTACCTTCGGACACTGACGCAGGAACCAGTTGTCTGCCTTCTGACCTGCCAGGCGTGTGCAGTGCACACGGGACTGCTGTCCGGCGCCGATACCGATTGCCTGTCCGCCCTTTACGTAGCAGACAGAATTGGACTGTGTATATTTCAGCGTAATCAGAGCGATCTTCAGATCCATCGCTGCCTCTGCCGGAATCTCTTTCTTTTCAGTAACGAAATTGGAGATCAGCGCATCATCGATTTTCAGCTCCTGACGACCCTGCTCAAAAGTCACTCCATACACCTGCTTGTGCTCGATTGGGTCCGGACGGTAGCTCTCATCGATCTGGATCACGTTGTAATTTCCTTTTTTCTTTTCTCCGAGGATAGCAAGAGCTTCCTCCGTATATCCCGGCGCAATGACACCGTCGGAAACCTCACGTTTGATCAGAAGCGCAGTATCTCTGTCGCAGACATCGGACAGTGCAATAAAGTCACCGAAGGATGACATGCGGTCCGCACCTCTCGCTCTCGCGTACGCACACGCAAGCGGAGACAGATTCTCATAATCATCTACCCAGTAAATCCTGGCCAGTGTCTCATCCAGCGGAAGTCCCACTGCCGCACCTGCCGGTGACACGTGCTTGAAGGAAGTGGCAGCCGGAAGACCTGTGGCCTCCTTCAGCTCCTTTACAAGCTGCCAGCCGTTGAATGCGTCAAGAAAATTGATGTAGCCCGGTCTGCCGGAAAGCACTTTGATCGGAAGCTCTGCGCCGTTTTCCATGTAAATGCGGGACGGCTTCTGATTGGGGTTGCAGCCGTATTTCAACTGTAATTCGTTCATGATCTTTGCTCCTCCACGAAAATATATGCCTGCTTATTTGTTCTTATTTACGATCTTGGTCTCATATGTTCCTGTTGCAATATCGATATACCGCACAAACAGGGAAACCTTGTTGTCTTCATTCAGACTGTTCCACAGAAGCTCCGTAAACGCTTCCATATCATCCGGGATCTCCACAAGCTTCGGCTCGCCCTCGAAGCTGGGAAGCGGATTGCCGTCGCATTTGTATGTGTGAATAAAATGGCCCTCACCCGGCACACAGTTCTCATATGCAAATGTGTAACGGTTGCATGCTGCCGGATTGCCGTTGTTGCTCTTAAGGATTGACATCGCATAGCTGTATTTTCCATCTTCAATGTGCATAATACCGGAAATACGCGGTGTGTAGTTGGGAGCATCCGGCTCAAATTCACGGCTGCGCAGAGACTGCTCAAAGGTCATCTGGCTGTCCATTCCCTTATAAATCGTGTCAGTCTGGTCTCCGTTCGTCACAATCGTCTTGTTGCCGAGCACGCGAACCGGTGCATAAATAATCAGGCTGGGATCTGTAAGCTTCGACGGATCAAATGCCTGCGTGCGGATGCCCTCTCCATCCTCCACAAATACACGGTTCCTGCTGTTCTCACTCCGGCCCATGATAAAATAGGCTGTCACTGCCTTCGTGCCGTCCGCTGATCTTCCGATGACAATTCCTCTGCCCGGGTAGCTGTTTTCCTTCAGTTCCTTCTCCAAAGAAATCATTTCCATTCCTTTTCTCCTTTTCCGTTGCACCTCGGCAACATTGACTGTTTGTACCTGTTCTTTGAAATGCTGCATTAACGTAAAAAAAGCCGTACTCCAGACATCACTTCCATGCCCAGACGGTCGGCTTCCTGTGGCTCATACTCCCTGTGGTCTGCCGCTGTTCTTTTCCTTCCGGCGGCATTCATCCACTTCCGTCAGTCATATGAGCATTTACACCATATCATCATCCGGACAAAAAATCAAGATTATTTTTATAACATCCGATACCTCACCAGTGCTGCCAGTATCTCCTGCACGCGCACAGCTGCCGCCGGCCCCGCCCCGTAGTTTCTCGGTGTCATGGAGAGGATTCCGTCCTTCTGCTGCTTCCGGTACGCTTCCTGTGCCAGTTCGGCGGCAGTCTTCTTCCCGTCTGCCATTTTTCCGAGAATATACTGCAGAATATATGCCAGGGCTGCCGTCTGACTCTCATCCACAATCTGCTCCAGGTAGCGCAGGTCGATCTCCGACTTGTCGAGAGTGAGCGTATCCCACCCGTGGGTGCGGGATTTTTCCACATCTTTTCTTCTCACGGGCTTCTTTATCCACACGGTCCTCCGGGCTTTTCCCTCCGCAAGCGGCACAGACAGCTCCCTGGCGCGCTCCGTTACATCCTTCGCCTCATAGCAGTCCATCTGCAGCACCGTGTCTGCCACAGAAAGATAATCACCGGAGCTGCCCGCCACAAGAACCGTAGATACACCGAGATCACAGTACAGACTGCGTATTTTGCGGATAAACGGTGTGATCGGCTCTTTCTCGTCAGAGACAAGCTGTGCCATCCGCCCGTCTCGCACCATAAAATTCGTGGCAGAGGTGTCTTCATCAATCAGCAGCACCGTACTGCCGCAGGAAAGTGCTTCCACCGTATTCGCCGCCTGCGACGTGCTGCCGCTGGCATTTTCTGTGGAAAAGCGTGTCGTGTCCGCCCCGGTGGGGAGATTGCTGATAAACATGGAAATATCCGTCTCGTGGATACACCGGCCTTCCTCCGCGCGCAGCTTGAACGCCGTGGAATCTGTGATGACCAGCTCCCGTCCATCCCCGGCGATGTGATTATAGACGCCGCGCTCCAGCGCTTTGAGCAGCGTGGATTTTCCGTGGAAACCGCCTCCTGCAATTACAGTGATTCCTTTTCTGACACCCATCCCCCTTACATTTCCTCTGTGAGGAAGCTTAAGCGTTACAGCCAGGCTGTCCGGACTCCTGAACGGGACGGCCTGTTTCATGGGACGCTGGGAAACACCGTTCTCTCTCGGAAGCACCGATCCGTCTGCCACAAACGCCACAAGGCCCATCTTCTCAAGAGCTTCCCTGATAAACTGCTGGTCATCTGCAAGGCTTACAGTCTCCTCCAGTTCCCGCTGCATGGAACGCTGCATGCGAAACGTTTTATCCGCCACCTCGGGAAGAAGTCCGAACAGAATCTGTCCCAGCTCTCCCGCCGCAATGGTACGCCCGAAGGCAGGGAAACCCACCTCGATACGCGCTTCAATCTGTTCCGGCGCAATCCGCATGGACGTCCGCTCCAGAATCTCCTGACCGGTCCTGCAGGCTGTCACCAGCCCGCTCTTGCCTGACCCCCTTCGTCCGCCGTCATCACACATCCGGAGGCTCCGGTGAAGTCTTCGCAGCAGATAATCCTCGATAGCCGTCCTTCTGTGATCGCTGTCAAAATATTCCGGACTGATATTTTTCCTGTTTCCATATACAATTCTGACACGGGACGGAGTGGAGAAGGGATCTCCCTGCACATGGTCGATGCAGAGGCGGTAGGATCCGAAATCATATTCTCCCTCCAGAACCTTGTATGCCTTATATCCCTTATGGTCAATCTGCCGAAGCTGTGCTCTCAGTTCTTCCTGGGTTCTCATACGTTCTCACACTCCCACTGTTTCCGGATTTCATCCATGAGGCCCATGATGTACAGCGTATGCTCATGGGGCATTTCACTGCACTCCAGCCTTCCCTCCTCCAGCGCCCGCTTGCAGGCAAGAATCTCATATTCATAGCCGGAAATCTGCTCCGGCCGGCGGATGGTCTCCACCAGCTCATACTTGTTATTATAGATATGGAAAGCCTCAAAATTGTTGATATTATCTGTCACAATATGGCCCTCCGTTCCGTATATGTATCCTTTCCGGTCGGTAACCGCCTGCATGGTATTAAACAGGCCTGCCGTCTCTCCTCCCGGATAAACGAGATCCACAAACTCCTGCAGATCCACACCGGTATCGTATCTTACCATGGATGTCGCAAAGCTGCGGACATCGTCTCCAAGGACCCACGTCGCAAAATTCAGCGTATACACCCCGAGGTCAAGAAGCGCTCCTCCCGCCAGCTCCGGTCGGGTCATGCGCTCCACATGCAGCAGCGAATACCCCAGATTGGCCGTAAGTCCGATCACTTTTCCGATTCTGCCTGAATCGAGGATCTCTCTCAGCATGGAAGACATCGGCATATAGCGCACCCACATTGCTTCCGTAATAAACACCTTTTTTTCCTCAGCATACGCAAGAAGCTCCCCGGCCTCCCTGGCATTCTCCGTAAACGCCTTTTCACAGAGCACCGGTCTTCCATAATCAATACAGAGCTTCGCATGCGCAAAGTGGTGAGAGTGGGGCGTGGCAATATATACCAGATCAATCCCGTCATCCTTCAGCATCTCCTCATAGCTGCCAAAATATTTCTGCACTCCGTATTTTTCCGCGAATGTCTTTGCGCGGGATTCCTCCCTCGCCGCCACAGCATAAAGCACAGCCTCTTCCATCTTACATACCGTTTCTGCCATCGTTGCAGCAATTCCTCCGGCTCCGAGAATTGCAAGTTTTAATTTCTGCATCTGTTCTCCTCCTCATCCTCTATATAATGCCTCCGACCTGACGGTTCGCGGCATGTCACTCATTTTCCGTCTTTATCATACGTAATTTTCACCGGAATATCAATGCCTTTATCACTTATCCCTGCCCCCATCTCATATAAAAGTGTAACAGACCTCCCAGCGTTTTCCCGACAGCTATCGAAATCACAATCCAGCTCAGCCCTTTCGTGATCCCAAGGCGCCTGCAGTAGACAGGAAAAACATTGATGACCTCCGCCAGCGCCATAATCCAGCCGCCCACAAATATCCCCATGAAAAGTCCTCCGACTGCCAGAATCCACACTCCGACAGGAAGTCTCACATCAAATACTGTGGCTATCGTGCCTGCCACAGCCCCCAGCAGGATCGCATCCTCATAATACATGATCCGTTTGGCCGTGTGTGAAATCCCGATAAACCGGCTCAGAATACCAAGCCCCACCATCAGGGCAACCACTCCTCCGGCGACAATGAATCCGGCCGAAAATCCAATCAGTGCAAGCAGTGCATGTACCATACTCCAGCTCCTTTCTCCTGCAGAATCTTTCTTATCCCTGACTTTCTTATTTCTTCTGCAGAATCTGCTTCATTCCCGACTTTTTTTACACAATCCGCCTCATCCCTGACTTTCCTCTCTGCGGTTCCCGGATTCGATCAGAGTCGTATCCACCTCATCCTCATAGGTGCGCATCTCCACCTCCAGCGGTGTGGGGTCAGATTTATTGTTTTTACGGGCAAAATGGTGGAAGAAAATCAGAATGCCCAGGCCCACGCCCACCGAATATGAGATTTCCAGAAGTGTAAAACCGTCTGACGGCGTTCCCGTAAACATCTCATAGAGATGCCCGAACAGTTTGTCCACGCTGATGTCGTTGTTAAATGCCATAATGGAAAATGCGGCTCCGAAAAATGACAGCAGGCAGACAAGCAGCGTTTTCCCCCAGCTCAGCAGCTCGGATGCGGCATTTTCTTTTTCTACGGTGATCACAAAATCGGCCTCTCCGAGATTATTAATCTCCAGATTCGGAAATTCTTTCTGTACGGTCTCAATAATGTCAAACACAGAAAATACGTACCTTCCCGGTCCTCTGATCACATCGCTGGGAATTGTCATCACCTTTATGCGGCTTTCCACCGACTTTGTACTGCAGCTGACGGTGGCAATCTCCCCGATTCTCACTGGTCTTCCCTGTGCCTGCACATTTTTATCGACTTTCAGATATAGCGTCTCATTTGCCATGTCAGCTCCTCCTTCCGCTGCTGTATGCATTTGGCAGCAGCTCATTTATCTGCTCTTTTTCTTCCATGTACGCCAGCACCGCATTATCCTTCGGCACATTCTCTGTATTTGCATAGTACCAGGCTGCTCCTGCAAATACTGCAAATATTACCGCAAAAATCAGATATCGCTTATTCATATTCTGTTTCCGCCTTTCTGTCCGGCTCCATGCTGCTGCCATGACATCGCTATCTGCCGAACCACGTACTGTCGCCATGACAGCTGCCGTTGGAGTTACTGTTCACGTGCCACTGTTCCGCGAGGTGTTTTCGCGCAGAATGCGCGGAAATCCCGAGGGTATCACGCGCGAAACTGCATGTAATGCAGTTTCTGTGCATCGCGAAGCGTGTTGCTGTGAACGAAGTGAACAGTAACGTTTTGGAATAGTATTGGCAAAAAGCTGCTTTTTATCCGTTTTCAAATAACCTCTGCTATGCTACAATAATAACCGTACTCCGCCCTGCATGCTTATGACAGTAGCTGCATTGTGGAGTGCATACTTTCTATACAAAGGAGAATCATCATGCAGCGTGATCTGACATGCGGACCTATCACCGGGAATCTTCTGAAATTTGCATTCCCGCTGATGATCGGAAACCTCCTGCAACAGTTTTACAATATCGCCGACACCTGGATTGTCGGACGTTTTCTCGGACCCCGGGCGCTGGCTGCAGTCGGTTCCTCCTATACCCTGATGGTATTTCTGACCTCCATTCTTCTGGGGCTCTGCATGGGCAGCGGCGCTGCCTTTTCCATCTGTTACGGTCAGAAGGATTTTGATCGTCTGAAACGCAGCATGTTTCTGTCGTTCCTTCTGATTCTGGCTGTGACTCTTATACTGAATACGGCAGTCTACATTTTTCTTGTTCCGATTATCCGCCTGCTCCGTGTTCCCGAAGAAGTCATTCCTCTGATGGAAGATTACCTGTCCGTCATTTTCGCAGGAATTTTTGCAACCTTTATCTGCAACTTTTTTGCAAATCTGCTGCGTGCGCTCGGCAATTCTGCCGTCCCGCTTGTGTTCCTCGCCGTTTCCGCCGTGCTGAACATTCTGCTGGATCTTCTGTTTGTTGTTGTGTTCGGATGGGGTGTCCGGGGAGCCGCAATAGCTACGACAGCTGCCCAGTACGTATCCGGAACCGGTATTTTCATTTATACTCTGTTTTGCTTTCCGCAGCTGCGGATACAGAGAAAGCATATGATCCCGGATTTCCGTCTTCTGAGGGAGCTTGCCAGCCTTTCGTTTCTGACGTGTGTCCAGCAGTCCATTATGAATTTTGGCATTCTGATGGTACAGGGTCTCGTCAACAGCTTCGGCACTGCTGTCATGGCTGCCTTCGCCGCAGCAGTAAAAATAGATTCCTTTGCCTATATGCCGGTTCAGGATTTTGGCAATGCATTTTCCACCTTTGTTGCCCAGAACTACGGGGCAAAGAAAAAAGAGCGGATCATGCGCGGCATCCGCAGTGCAGTCTTCTGCGTTCTTGGCTTCTGTATGGTAATCAGCATTCTCGTCTGTGTCTTTGCAGGTCCGCTGATGACCATCTTCATTGATCCGTCCGAGAAGGAAATTATCGCAGCCGGAGTCCATTATCTGCGCATAGAGGGAGCCTTCTATGCCGGCATCGGAATCCTGTTCCTGCTTTATGGCTATTACCGCGCCATCAGAATGCCCGGCATGTCGGTGATCCTCACTGTCATCTCACTTGGTACCCGTGTCCTGCTGGCCTACACGCTGTCCTTAGTCCCGGCCATCGGCGTAACCGGAATCTGGGTATCCGTACCCATCGGATGGTTTCTTGCTGATCTGACAGGAATTTTATATTATCATTTATCTACAGGAGATCGAAAATTATGACTGAGAAAGCTGCATTCGAAAAAAAGAATCATTCACATCCAAACGGAGGCTTCCAGAATTCCCTGGGCTTCGTACTTGCCTGTGTCGGCTCCGCTGTCGGCATGGGAAATATCTGGCTGTTCCCGTACCGCCTTGGACAGTACGGAGGCGCAGCCTTTCTGGTACCCTATTTTCTGTTCATAGTGCTGTTCGGGCTTGTGGGCCTGTCCGCAGAATTTGCCATCGGCCGTTACGCCGGAACCGGAACGCTGGGCGCTTACACCTGCTGCTTTAAAACGCGTGGAAAAGGAAAGCTGGGCTACGCACTGGGATGGATTCCGCTGTTCGGTTCTCTTGGAATCGCAATCGGCTATTCTGTGATCCTGGGATGGGTGCTGCGCACTCTGACTGCCAGCGTGACCGGAGAATTATTTACGGGAGAATCCTCCGCTTTCTTTTCCGGGATTTCCTCCGCCTTCGGCAATATCCCGTGTCACGCGGCAGTGGTGGTCATTGCATGTCTTCTTCTGATGTTCGGGGCGACAAAAGGAATCGAAAAGGTCAATAAAATACTGATGCCTTCGTTTTTTATCCTGTTCATCGTCCTCGCTGTCCGCGTATTTTTCCTCGACGGTTCGCTGGGCGGATATGAATTTCTGTTCGTTCCGAAATGGGAATACCTGCTTCGGGCAGATACGTGGGTAATGGCAATGGGGCAGGCGTTTTTCTCCCTTTCCATCACAGGCTCCGGAATGATCGTCTACGGCTCCTATCTCAAAAAGGACGAGGATATTCCCAAAGCTTCCATTAACACGGCGTTCTTTGATACACTGGCCGCTATGCTGGCTGCGCTGGCAATTATGCCCGCTGTGTTCGCCTTTGGAATCTCTCCTCAGAGCGGTCCGTCACTGATGTTTATTACGCTTCCGCAGGTGTTTGCCCGGATTCCTCTGAGCCGCCTGTTCGCAGCGTTCTTCTTTCTGTCGGTCGCCTTTGCAGGAATTACGAGCCTGATCAACATGTTTGAAGCGGTGTGCGAATCCTGGCAGACGCAGTTTCACCTTCCCCGCCGGGCAGCTGTCCTCCTGTGCGGTGTGATCGCACTCGCTGTCGGTATTTTTCTGGAAGACGGGAATAAAGTCGGACAGTGGATGGACTTCATCACGATTATCGTCGTGCCGTTCGGTGCTCTGCTGGGAGCCGTTGCTGTCTATTATGTGCTGGGCTGGAACAGAATCCGGGGAGAGCTGGAGCTTGGACGGCGCAAGCCGCTCCCGGCCTGGTTCGGGCCGCTGGCGAAATACGTATATGTCCCTCTGGCAGTCATTGTCTTTATCCTCGGACTGATTTACGGCGGAATCGGATGAGTTGAAGAACTTTTGTTGATAAAAAATATCATCTGTTATAAAATAGATTTATCTATAATACTTTACATTTTTCTAAACCATCTGTCCCGCCAGCAGATCATGTAATCATTTCAGCAACGCAACAGGCGCTCAGAGAGGTATACGACAGGCCGGAATGCAGTTATCTCCGGCTATGCCGATAAATATTTGAGGAAAGGAGTACATGCACACTGCCTCTCTGCGATTTTATGCATGTATAAAATATTAACATGAGACGAAAAAAATTATCCGGCATGCTGCTTGCGGCAACGCTCACAGCATCTCTGTCACTGAGTCTCTGTACGTCTGCGGGAGCGGAGGAAGCTCAGACCGATCCTGCTGCCGCTGAGACAGAAGCACAGACCGGTGACATCGCCGTGGGGGAGGAAGTCCCGGAAAATGAGACCGACGCGGTACTGTCTCCGATTCACGTCTGTGTACACGATCCGTCCATCATAAAAGCTGATGACGGAACGTACTACGTGCTCGGTTCCCACACGGCATCTGCAAAATCTGATAACCTGATCGAGTGGACGCAGATCAATTTTGATTACGGCAATCCCGAGAACACACCGTTCTACGGAAACCTGGCCGAAAATCTGGCCGAACCCTTTGAGTGGGCCGGCTATAAGGACGGAGACTGCTCCGGCGGATACGCAATCTGGGCTCCGGATGTGATCTGGAATCCGTACTATGAATGGGAGGACGGGTCTGCGGGCGCATATATGCTGTACTGCTGCACTTCCTCCACCTGGCGCCGCTCCGCCATCTGCTACCTGGTATCAAAGGATTTTCAGGGGCCATACGAATATGTGGATACGATCATCTACTCCGGCTTCACAAAGACAGGCGAACCTGACGGCAACAGTACCCGCAACACAAAGTGGGACAATGATTATCTGAATCTTACGGAACTGATCGAAAAAGGCTCCGCAAACGGCGGCATTGACGAGATCAGTGACAACTGGTTCACCTCGGACGGCGGCTGGGACAACACGTACGCGCCCAATGCCATCGACCCGAACCTTTTCTTCGACGCAGACGGAGAGAAGCTATACATGTCCTACGGCTCCTGGTCAGGCGGCATGTTCCTGCTGGAGATCGACACAGCAACAGGCGCTGCCATCTATCCGGGTGTAGATTCCGTGGACGAGGTTTCCGGCAATTTCGTTGACCGCTATTTCGGTGTGCATCTGATCGGCGGCAATCACCAGTCCGGTGAGGGTCCGTATATCCGATATGATGCCGAGGCGGGCTATTACTATATGTACGTAACGTACGGCGGTCTGACCGCAGAGGGCGGCTACAACATGCGTCTGTTCCGTTCTGAGAATCCCACAGGACCGTACCTTGATGCCAAAGGCCAGAACGCAGCCGACAACGCTGAAGGAAATGACCTGTACGGGATCAAGCTGATCGGCAACTACAGCTTCTACGACCAGATCGGAAAGCGCGCAGCCGGACATAATTCTGCACTGATTGATGACGATGGCTCCCACTATCTCATCTACCATCAGAGGTTTGACGTGGAGCCGCAGCTTGAGGCACACGAGGTCCGTGTACACCAGCAGTTCCTTAATGAGGATCTGTGGCCTGTCACAGCCGTATACGAATACTGTGGCGAGACACCGGAGCACTATGAGACTGCTGATGTGACCGGCTCTTATGAATTCGTCAGCCACGGCACTAAAACCACCGGGGAAATGCAGCCCACACAGATGCTCACTCTGAACGAAGACGGCACAGTGGAAGGCGCAGCAAAGGGTACCTGGGAGAAGACCGATTCCGGCAAAGGATATGATTTCGTCACCTTTACGATGGATGACGGCACCGTTTACAAGGGACTTTTCTTCCGCCAGCGCAAGGAAAACAGCGATCCCGATCCGGTTATGACATTTACCGCAATCGGCACAGACAATACAAGCATCTGGGGAAGCATGATTGATATGACAGACAACGCTATGGTGGCAGGAATGGCTGCAGTTTCTGTCGGTCAGCTGATCCCCAATGCAATTCAGGAAAATCTGGAGCTTCCCTCCTCCGTCATGGGCGCAGATATTGTATGGAGTTCCAGTGATGAAACTGTTCTCGCAGCAGACGGAACCGTTACAATTCCGGAAGAAGACACACGCGTGAAGCTGACTGCCGAAATCACCTGCGGCGAAGCATCCGTATCTGAGACATACAAGATCACCGTCCGCTGTCCGGCAACACTGATCTGCGGCTACGATTTTGAGACGGTCGCTGACGGTGCCGTTGCACCTGCTGCAGATTCCGCCCTGGCTGAAGATGCATCACTCGTCGGCGCAGCCAGTGTTGTCTCTGACGAGACCCGCGGGAATGTCCTTGAAGTTATCAATGAACCGGGAGCGAAGGGTGTCAACTATCTGAGACTTCCGGAGGATACTCTTTCCACAGTCGGTCCGTCCGGTTATACTATTTCCATGTGGACGAAGATCGGCTCCGAGACCTTCGAGCACAGTGCCCTGTTTGAGGCAGATGCGGCGGCCGCTTATCCGCTGACACGTATCGGTGCCAACCTGATCGCCCGCATCAACGCAAACAATTACAGCGATGTCCAGGGCGCACTTCTCACCACAAACGGCGAGCGGGATGTATGGCAGCACGTTGTCTACACCGTTGACCCGTACGGCATCAAAGTTTATCTGAACGGTGAACTGGTCGGTGAAGAGAGTAAAGATATCGCAGACTGCTTCAAGAAGAACAAGACCGGTATCTCCCAGGCGAAGGATGTTATGGTGGGAAGCGGTTACATCTGGAATGACGAAGACTGCCAGAATGCACGGTTCGACAATGTACTTGTGTATGACGGTGTCCTGACCGAAGATCAGGTGAAGGAACTGTACGAGGCAGGCTGAAAGAACCCTCAACCGGAACCTGTATACGAAAAATAAAATCATGAAATGTGTTTGTTCCAAAAACACTATGATAAAACGGCATAGTCGATTATGACTATGCCGTTTATTTCATTCAGCTTCTGCATACTGCTCTGCAGACTGTATTTTCATTTCAGGAGTATCCCATCTCCCAGTATCATGTATTTCAGCGGCGCATGATCCGCTTCCTGCTGACGCATTCCTCCCGCTTATCCAGCCACTCCTTCAGTGCCGGATACATCTGCTGCGCCGTTTCATAGCCATGCCAGTAAAAATCCTCCAGCTTCTCCAGATCGCGCTCTGTCCTGCTGACACACGGCATGGACGGACGGATCACGAAGACTTTCCCCTGCTTTTCCAGCCGTTCTATCAGATCCATCTGCCGGTTATAATTGTGGTTGCGGCGCATCAGCGCACGGACAAACATCGGATAGTTTTTGTAATACAGCCGCGCCATTTTCATTGTGGAGGAACTGTTTTCTTTTTTGTAGTATCCTTTCCCTCTTGTCAGGATCACAATGTTGTAATCATACCCGTCCTCCATGGCTCTGGCCACAGGCACAGAGTCGGCAATTCCTCCGTCCATCATCGGAACACCGTCCACCTTCACCACGGGTGACACCACGGGCAGGCTGGAGGATGCACGGCACACGTTCATCATCCGCCTGTAATCCCGATACTCTTCAATGTATTCCGCCCGTCCGGTCAGACAGTTCGTCGTCACCAGCACACAGCGCATCGGTGATTTCACATATGCGCCAAAATCAAAGGGATAATCCCGGTTCGGAAACTGATCAAAGATCAGATCCATATTCATGAAATACTTTGTCTTCAGCATCGTGCGCAGCCCGAAAAGCTCATTGTCAAGCTGAGCATCCAGCATACATTCTTTCGTTCTGAGGATCTGTCCCGATACGTAATCCACCGCATTGCACGCTCCGGCAGATACACCGATCACATACGGCACCTTCAGCTTCTGTTCCATCAGGAAGTCGAGCACACCGCCCGTAAATATACCGCGCTGTCCTCCGCCTTCCAGAATCATACCAGCCTTTTTCATACGGCTCCCCCTTCCTGAATCAGATTCACAGATATTCCTGTTCCGGGATAAAGCTCCGCACAGCCGGACGCATTTTCCTCTGCATCCATTCTTCCATACTACTCAGCCTCTGTGGCTTCCTCCGTGCTCACCTCGGAAGCTGCTTCTGTCCCGCTCTCCGGCTCTGTCTCCTCTTCAACTACTGCATTCTCCACAAGGAAATCAAAAGTCTCATCCATCAGCAGACTCAGGCGCGCCATCTTTTCTCCTCCGATGGCTTCCACCACGTCATCTGCCGTCTCAAATCCATAGCGCTGCGCATACTCTTCACAGCCTGCCGCAAACTCCTCATCACTGATCTCAATGCCCTCTGCCTCAGCAATGGCCTTGATATACAGCTCCTGCTGCAGATTCTGCTGCACTGCAAGAAGAACCTGCTCATTGAATTCTTCCTCTGTCATACCAAAATATGCTTCCAGAAACTCTGCAAAGTCCATCTGATACATATCAGCCATCTGTTTGTAATAGGACGTCATCTCGTCCACACTGTAGTCAAGAAGCTCCTGCGGATATTCATTGATGGAGGAACTGTCGGAAATCTGAGTCAGCAGATCCGTCTTGATGATACTCTCCCTCTCTTCTGCGCGGCTTTCCTCCAGCATGGAACGGATATATGCCCTGTACGCTTCCAGGTCCGCATATTCTCCCTCCGTCACCGTATTTACAAGATCATCCGTAATCTCTTTCATACGCTTGATTCCGTTTACCGTAACCGTGAACACAACGTCCTTGCCTGCCAGCTCCTCCGTATAATTCTCCGGGAAGGTCAGCTCCAGATCCAGCGTATCGCCCACTGCAGCACCGATCAGTCCGTCCTCAAAGCCGTCAATAAATGTGCCGGAACCGATCTCAAGATCATATCCCTTCGCTGTACCGCCGTCGAACGCATCACCGTTCAGCTTTCCCTCATAGTCGATGTTAACCGTATCTCCCGTCTGGACAGTTCCCTCGGTCAGAGACTCCATAACATCATCACCATAGTAGCGGATATTATTGACTGTCTCCTGGTCAACCTCCTCATCGGTGATCTCATTTCTGCTCACCAGCACATTCAGTCCCTTGTATTCTCCCAGTGTCACATAATCAGAAGCCGTGTAATCCGGGCGCTCTGCCTTCTCCTCCTCTGTTTCGGCTTCTGCGGCAGCCTCTTCCGTCTCCTGCTCATCAGCGCTCTCTGTCTCCACTGCCTCCGTAACACTCTCCGTCTCCTCTGCCATAATTGCCATGGGCGCCGAGAGCGCAAGGCAGACGGTACACATCAGTGCTGTCATCAAATTCTTTCTTCTCATAATATCTATCCTTTCTTGTGTATTATAGTTTTCCCTCTCCCCCTGCTCTCCCGACATCTCACATCAGGCATCATGGCTGCCGGAGCATTACTCATCCACACCTCCGCACAGACAACACAGCAGGATACCTGTTGAGTATAACATATCTGAACTGATTTGCCAGCGAAAAAGTAAATTTTAAGAAAAAAAGAGCTGCACCACAATTACTTTGTGCAGCTTTTTTACCTGATACTCAGGAATGGTTTTTCAGGATAAAATGCAGCGTCTCTGTCGCTGCCACAGCACCTCCCTCCCAGGTGAAGCCATGTCCTTCAGCAAAAAGAGTAATAAGAACGGCATTTTTATACACTTCCCGGGCACGTACGGAGTAAGATAATGGAACAATCTCATCCTCGTCTCCATGAATCAGCAGCACCGGACCTCCATAACCGGCTATAGTCTCAAAAGTTTCCAGGCTCCGTGCTGTATGGAAGTAATCTTCTCCCAGCGTCAGCCCCCAAAATTCCATAGTCTCCGGAATATCTTCCTCTCCGGGGAATTTTTTTTTCCAATCGTCCGGAATACAGAACGCAGGGTAATATAAAATCAGCCCTCTGATCTCTTCCGGACGTCCTGCTGCCGTCAAAGCCGACACAAAGCCGCCCTGGCTCCCACCGAACAAAAAAATCTGTTCTGGGTCTGCCTGCTTCAATGTTTTTACATAATCCACTGCAGCATCAAGATCAGCTTTCTCTGTAAGCAGCGACATTTTCAGGGAGCTTCCTCTGCTCCTTGACCGGGAAGAACCACCGCAGAAATCAATGGCAAGAGCAACAATACCATGGGATGCAAAATACTCGCATTCCCGTACGAAGTCATCCCCTGACCCATTATATCCATGGCTCAAAATCACTGCAGGACATTTCTCTGTCGTTACCGGAACGTACAGTTTTCCATATATTTTCATTTCGTTACAGCCGTCCATGCCGCTTCGGATCCATACCGGATTCTCTGTAAAATCACATTTTCCTCTCTCCAGTTCTTCCTCTGCTGTGATATGAATCACTACTCCACCGTCTGCGCTCTCAATCTCCCCTCTCATCTTCGCCTGCTCCATCCAGGCAAGAGCCGGACTGTCCGTCACAATCTGCGGCCTGGTACGCACAATTCCATCCGTCTCTTCAATCCCGTTATTCTCTATAAATAATTTACAGGAACGTCCCGTATAATCAACCCCTTTCAGCATATACCGGGCGGAAAGCTTTCCCGGTTTTCCCGGTTCTCTCCTCTGCGTATCCACTCCCCATGGCAGGATTTTTCCCCTGAAATAAGGTCCATCCGCATCCCCGGAAAACCCGATCATACAGATGCTCTGATTCCTCCCCTCAACTGTCATACATTCATCCAGCGATACATTTATTTTCAGTACGTCTTTCATCTTTCTCTCCATTCTACCAGTACATAGTTCCTTATCAGTTAATGCCGAATATTCACAGTGGCCTGACAACATCCTTGCTGTCAGGCCACTGTCTGTCTTCTATGATTTTACCGCACCTGCCGTCATTCCTGCAACAATATATTTCTGTGCGCAGAAATATACCGTTACAGTAGGGATCATGGCAAGTAATGCCGCCGCAAAGGCCAGATTAATATTAGAGGAATACTCTCCGAAGAAGAAATACTGCATCAGAGGCAACGTCCGCACCTCCTGCTTCTGGCATATAATCATAGGCATCATAAAATCGTTCCAGGAATTTAAAAAGGTCAGAATAATTACCGTCATATGAATAGGCTTAAGCAGGGGATACACAATTTTCCAAAAGGATTGATACCGATTACACCCATCCATAACCGCCGCCTCCTCCAGAGATACGGAGATTCCTTTCACAAAACCACAGTACAGAAACACATTATAGCCTGCATAAGTCCCTACCTGAACCAGAATCAGCCCCCAGAGAGAATTAAGCGCATGGATACAATACAGCTGTCTATACAGTGGAAACATAATAGTCTGAAAAGGAAGCAGAATGATCAGCTGAAATACATAATACACTCCATTATAAAACCAATTATTTTTCCGCGCAATAATATAAGCTCCCGTGGAACAGATCAACACGATAATAAAAATCACACACACTGAAACAATTACACTGTTTTTCAGTGAATTAAAATAATTAGACAGATTTACAGCCTCTGAAAAA
>SFEV01000037.1 GCA_004557975.1 Lachnospiraceae bacterium | reverse complement strand
GCTTCTGAATAGTTATATAATAATTTCTGTCCTGTTTGCATGTATCGACACGATTCTGGCCATAAAATCCATTCAGAAAAATCAGACCACAGGAAGGTTCCTGGGCTATGCCTGTGCGGGAGCAGCTGTGGTGGACATCAGTTATCTGATCAGTATCCTGAACGACAGTTATCTGTGTACATCAGTCATGTCCAGCATCTATTTCGTCAGCATAGATTTTATGCTGGCCAGTCTTCTCGTATTTACCGTATACTTTACAAAACGCAAATTTACAAAGACAGGGAAAACAGTCATCGGACTGATTATGCTGTATGCCACGTTTGAACTGGTGGTTTTTGCCGTCAATCCGTTTTGGGAAATTGCCATCAGCTATATCCGCAGAGATACATTTATAGCAAAGTACGGCTACCAGATGAAGCCGCTTTACTGGATGCACCTGATTTTCACCTATTCTCTGGTAGCGGCGATTCTGATCCTGCTGATATGGAAAATGTGTAAAATTCCGCGGGAGTACCGGTCGCAGTACCATTATGTTATTTTGGGAATTCTGGCAATTGTGTCGGTGAACGCGATCTTTTTGTTCTGGCCCGGAGTGAATGTCTACAATCTGCTGGACTATTCCATCTGTGGATACAGCCTCACGGCATTTCTGCTGTACTGGTGCTGTTTTAACTACTCCACCCATGGTATGCTGAATCAGCTGAAAACCAGTATTTTTGAAAATATCGGTCAGGGAATTGTCTTATTTGATTACAATGACAATCTGATTCTTCATAATGAAAGAGCTGACTGTCTTCTGGGAGGAATTGAGCAGGAAAAATGTGCAGTTCTCGGAGATTTCCTGAACCGTTACAACATCTCCCTGAATTCAGAAACGGAAAATGACAGTTTTTCCCTGCAGTGTTATATCAAAGACGGGGAAGAAAACAGACCTCTGAGGTGTGATATCCGAAGACTGAACAATGAAAAAGATCAGAGACTGGGACAGATGTTTGTATTTTCAGATGCGGCGCTGGAGACCGACCTGCTGACAGGATTCCAGAACTGGGAAAGCTTCCGCCGGTTTGCCAGAGAGGAGAGAGAGTATTTTGTCTGTCCTACAGCTGTGGCAATCTGTGATATTAACAGCCTGTCGGTGATCAACAGTACGATGGGAAATAATGTCGGAAACCAGAAAATCAAAATGCTCGCAGATGCCATGCGGAAGCATTTTCCAAAACAGACCTATTATGTGCGCGGACTGGAAGCAAATCTCATTGCATTGTGCAGCCACAGCAGTGAAACAGAAATGCAGGAGTGTCTGAGAAGGGTGAAGGAAAGCTTTGACGGCAAGATTCAGTGTGCGGTCAGTGTCACCACAGAAGAGATGCAGGATGTGCTTCAGGCCATCCATGTGGCTGCTGAGGCGATGCGTGCGAAAAAGCTTCTTGACCGGGAGTCTATTCATTCCGAAATGCTCACTTCACTGATCTGTACTCTTCAGGAATGTGACAGCGACACGGAGCATCATGTGCGACGCACTCAGCTTCTGGGAGCGGAGCTTGGAAGACGGATTGCGCTTACGGATATTCAGCAGAGCAAGCTGTCTCTGCTCTGTCTTCTGCATGATATCGGAAAGATCGGGATTCCTCTGGAAATATTAAATAAACCGGGGAAACTCTCCGATGAAGAATGGAAAATTCTGCGGTCTCATACAGAAAAAGGATATGAGATTGCCAACAGCAATAATGAACTGAAGGGAATTGCAGAGGAGATCCGGCACCATCATGAGAGGTGGGATGGCAATGGATATCCGGACGGTCTCAGCCGTGAGAGTATTCCTCTTTTATCCCGGGTGATTGCTGTTGTGGACGCGTATGATGCCATGACAAATGACCGTGCTTACAGAGCCGCCATGTCTGTTTCCGGTGCGATGGATGAGCTGAAGCGGTGTGCAGGCACCCAGTTTGATCCCTTCATTGTGTCAGAGTTTCTCCGGATGCTCAGGGAGAATCCGCCGGATGCGCTCAGATACGGTGAATCCACCAAAAAAATCAATGATGTGACGACCGGGTATCCGGAAAATCCTGACAGTGGCAAAAACGAAAAGAGTCTGGTGGTTCATCCGGTCCCATACAGCCGGTACCTGCTGGATGAGTCCATGAGGATCGTATCCATAGATGAAAATTTTGAGAAGATGACAGGGTACACCCGGGAAGATATTGCCAAAAGCCCCATGATTCAGGCCGACCTGATTCCGGAGGAAGAGCGCACAGAATATCTGTGCAGGACCAATGCCAATCTTGCAAAGTGTCCCCTTGTTTTCCAGGAACATAAGCTTCGCCGCAAGGATGGCTCGGATATCTATGTGTTCTGCTTTGGAAGAGTATATTACGATTCTGCGGTGCGTGCCGAACGTTCGGAGATTATTATTGCCGACATCACCAATACATATTCCATGAAAATGCTGACAGATGCAGAACACAACAAAGCCCAGATACGGCTGAGGGAATGGGAACGTACATACCGCAGAGATCCCCTCACAGGTCTTATGAATCATGCGGCGTTCCGCAGTGATGTGGAACTGAAGATTCTGGAAGGAAAATCCAGGATCATGATGCTGATGATAGATGTGGACAAGTTTAAGGAATACAATGACACCTTCGGTCATCATAACGGTGATAAATTTTTGATTCTGGTGGCCCAGACACTGGTTGCGTCTCTGCGGAAAGAAGACCGTGCCTGCCGCATGGGAGGAGATGAGTTTTCGGCTGTTCTCTATTTCGACAAGAATATAGCGGAAGAACAGATGAAGGAGCGTGCGCAGCAGATTTTTGACAAAGTGAATATGACGATAAAATCTGCCGAGGGTGGAACAGGCATTTCCATGGGAGTAGTGATTGCTGATTCGGAAACCACATTTAATCAGATGTATGAAGAGTCGGACCAGGCGCTTTATGAGGCAAAGAATAAGGGCAGGGGAAGACTGATTATTTCATAAAACGGTCAGCTGTCACTTCAGAATGCGGCATGATCTGCTATGACAGAGAATTCCCTGAAAGTGCAAGAATTCTGATGCTGAAAGGTGCGGAACTCATTCTTGTCCCGAATGCCTGCCCGATGGAAATAAACCGTCTTTCCCAGCTGCGTGCCAGAGCCTTTGAAAATATGCTGGCTGTGGCTACCTGCAATTATCCGGGGACGGTGCCTGACTGCAACGGCGGCTCCAGTGTTTTTGACGGCGTGGCTTACGTTCCGGAACTGGACGGTTCACGTGACACCTGCATCCTGCAGGCGGATGAAAAAGAGGGAATTTATCTGGCTGAGCTTGATCTGGAACAGCTTCGCAATTACCGTGAGAGCGAAGTGCACGGCAATGCATACCGGCATCCGAAAAAATATGGGCTTTTAACCGACACAAAAATCGACAGGCCGTTTATCAGAGAGAATTATCGTGAGTAGAAAAGTGAAGGGCGTCTATGCTTTGAGTGAAGTGGAAGGAAGGATAAAGACGATGAATGCAGGAAAATGGAACGAAGAAGGGGTGCAGGCCGGAAGCTTCGATGCATTCCGCCAGGTGGTTGCGGCTCTGCGCGCAGAGGACGGCTGCCCGTGGGACAGAGAACAGACCTTTGAGAGTCTGAAGCCGTGTATGATCAATGAGATGACGGAGGCGCTGGCAGCAATCGATCTGTACGCAAAAACGGGAGAGACAGACAACCTGTGCGAGGAGCTGGGAGATGTTCTGCTCCAGGTTGTCCTGCTTTCACAGATTGCGGAGGATGAGGGGCTGTTTTGTATTGATGATGTGATACGTGGAATCAGCCGCAAAATGATACGCAGGCATCCGCACGTATTCGGGGAAGAAGCAGAGAACGGAAGGATGATGACGCAGGAAGTGCCTGGCCAGTGGGCCGCCATCAAGCGCGCGGAAAAAAAGAGCCGGACACCGCAGCAGGAGCAGATGGAAAAGGAAGCATTGCGGGCGGCAGCCGATGGGATAATACGTCATTTGGCATCAGGAAATCCTTGACAAACGAGGTATTACATTATATAAATATTAGCAAGGCTTGGCGTAATAAGAGCCGCACAATAGAAGAACAGATTCAGAGGAGGAATTTACCATGAATAAAACAGAATTGATTGCCGCTATTGCAGAGAAGACAGAATTATCAAAGAAGGATGCAGAGAAGGCTCTGAAGGCTTTTACAGACGTAGTTGCTGAGCAGCTGAAAAATGGTGAGAAGGTACAGCTTGTTGGTTTTGGAACATTTGAGACTTCCGAGCGTGCAGCAAGAGAAGGAAGAAATCCGCAGACCGGTGAGACAATGACAATCAAGGCTTCCAAGACTCCGAAGTTCAAAGCAGGAAAAGCTCTGAAGGATATGATGAACTAATTGTCGTTTGTTGCAGTGAAGTGCTGTTTGTTGCAGTGTGATGATAGAAGTGGGGGCTGATACGGCAGTCCTCACTTTTTATATATGAAAGAGAACAGGAGGCAAAGATGCGTCTCGATAAATATTTAAAGGTATCACGTTTGATTAAGAGAAGGACGGTTGCGAATGAAGCGTGTGATGCAGGCCGTGTGATGGTAAATGGGAAACCGGCCAAAGCATCCGTGTCGGTAAAAGAAGGGGATCAGATAGAGATCCAGTTTGGAAGCAAGGCTGTGAAGGTGGAGGTACTTTCCGTGCAGGAGACGGTGAAAAAGGAAGCTGCGGCGGAGATGTACAAATATTTATAAAGCAAGAATGCCGGTGGCATTCCTGAATTTTCTGCATGACGGAACTGTTGTGTTCATAGAATAGATTAAGTGGAAATGGTTCCGGAGCGTGGCATGGAAGAAATTAAGAGCAGCAGACCGCACAGCATAGTCTGGAGGGAGAGGATGCAGGGCAGTGTGACCGGTGTGACGGATGTTCTGTCCTTTGACGAGAATTCTGTGATCCTTGAGACGGAGCAGGGCATGCTGACCATCAGGGGAAAGAATCTTCATATCGGAAGGCTGATGCTGGAGCAGGGTGAGGTCGATATGGAAGGAACGGTGGAGAGTATTGTCTATTCCGGCAGCGGTCCGGCCAGGAAGGGCAGCCTGATCAGGAGGATGTTCCGATGATGAGCCAGGTGATCCGGCAGGAGACACTGGTGTTTCTGCTGTCTGTGCTCCATGGGGTCAGCCTGACCTTTCTCTATGATCTTCTGCGTGCACTGCGAAGAGCCTTTGTACACGGACTGATCCTCCTGTCTCTGGAGGATTTTCTGTTTTGGCTGTTTGCCGGATTTCTTACTTTTTGTCTCGCATTCCGGAATACTGACGGAGTGATCCGGGGATACGTTGCAGTGGGAATTGCGCTGGGCGCCGTTTTGTATCACCTCACGGTCAGTCCCCTCGTCCTGAGGGGAATTTCCGGACTTCTGAAGCTGATCAGGAAAGCAGCAGGGGTAATCCGGAGTGTACTGTCGAAGCCTGTGAAAAAAATATGGCAGATATGGAAGAAAACGATTGAATTTGCGCGAAAAAAGGGTTACAATGCAAGTAAGATGCGCAAGAATCGCCATTGTGGCGATTCCGGGGAAGATATCTGTGAAAAAAGCAGGAATAAAAGGGGTAGACGGTATGGCAGGAAGAAAAATGCGTCCCAGTAAAGGCAATCGCTGTGGTATGTATGTGATTGCGGCGATTGTGATGGTTTTGCTGGTGGGACTGCTTGTGCAGAGTCAGGAGCTTGGAGCTTCCAATAAACAGTATGAGGCGAAAAAGGCTGAGCTGCAGCAGCAGATTCAGGATGAAGAGGTGCGTGCCGGCGAGATTGAAAATCTGAAGGATTACGTGGATTCCACTGAGTATATCGAGAAGATTGCCAGAGAGAAGCTGGGACTCGTATACGAGGATGAGACGATATTTAAAGCGGAGGAATAAAGTACACCGCAGATTTGTGAATGAGACGGACGGTCATGGTTCGGTGTGGGAATGTGCCATTGGCACATTCTTTTTTCGTGGGGAAAAACTTTTTTTCGCTCACCTGTTTTGACAAAACTCACACCGCAGATGAGTTATCATAGGGCGTAAAACACCTTGCGTACAACAGGCGCGGGAATGACAGATGCGGGGAGGAATGAAGATGGGTGAGCTGCTGGCAGCAGTAAGACATGCGGGGGATTTTTTGCTGATGGGGAAATATGTACAGAAGGACTACACTGGAGCGGCAGGATCTCATGGCGCAGAAGAAAATCGAAAAACAGGAAGGATTCCGTATCCCCTGCCTGAGCAGGAGCAGCTGGACCGGTATGCGGAAGCCTTTTTTGGTCTTGCAAAGCTGTTTCAGGACATGCCCTGTCAGAAGGAACGGCTGGGAGATGGCGATCTGGAAGGAATGTTTGCCGAAGTGCAGAGGCAGGCGTGCAGTGGCTGCGGGCGTGCGCAGAGTTGCTGGGACACTTCTTATTTTCAGAGCTGCCGGATGATGTATGAGCTTCTGACGGATCTGGAGTATGATGGCTCTTTTTCTGCTGAAGTCCAAAAGAGGCTGCAGGGTCAGTGTGAAAATCCGGAGCTGATTGAGCGGGTGATGCAGGAATGCTACCGGGAAGCGAGGCAGACTCTGATGTGGAACAACCGGATGATGGAGCAGAGAATGGCGGCGGGAGAACAGATTTTTCAGACTGCCCGGCTTTTGAAAAAAACGGCATCAGGTTTTTCAGCTGCGCCTGAGCAGGAACAGAGGATCTGGAAGCGGCTGAAGAGAGAGCTGCGATTCTTTGGAATTGAGCTTGGAAATATCAGGATTTTTAACTGCGAGGAGGAGCGTGTGGAGATTTATCTGACTCTGCGCGCGGGGAAGCGGACATACGTATCGGCAAAATCCATTGCGGAGATTCTTTCGGAGTGCTGCCAGGAGAAAATGCGGCCCGCGTGGAACTGTCTTGCAGTCGTCACCGGCGAACCGTCAAATTTCCATTTCGTTCCGGACACAAAGTACCAGATCTGCTGCGGGATTTCGCGGATTACCAAATCGGGAGAGCTTGTGTCGGGCGACAATTACGCATTTTTGCAGAAGGATACGGGAAAAGTGGTCATGAGCCTTGCGGACGGCATGGGTTCCGGGGTGGAGGCGTGCCGGGAGAGTGAGCGCGTCATCGAGCTGCTGGAACAGTTTCTGGAGGCCGGGTTTCCGCAGGAGACGGCAGTCCGCATGATCAATTCCTGTATGCTGCTCCAGAACAGGCAGCAGATGTTTTCCACCATTGATTTATGCATGATTGATCTGTATAATGCTAACTGTGATCTGATCAAATCAGGAGCTGCGTCTACATTTATAAGACGCGGCAATCAGATAGAGATTATCCGCTCCAGCGCATTTCCGGCAGGGATCATGCAGCAGTCTGACTATGAGAGCATGCACAGGCGTCTGACACCGGGCAGCACGGTGGTCATGATGACAGACGGTGTCCTGGAAGCTCTGCCTCCGGAAGGGCGCGAGAGGCGGATGGCAGAGCTGATTGGGAAAACAGCGTCGCGCAATGCGCGGGAATATGCACAGCGCCTGATGGAGCGGGTATATGTGATGCAGAAGCTTCAGGCCCGGGACGATATGACCATACTGGTTGGCAATATCTGGGAAAAATGAGAGCAAAACAGCGACACGTGAACAGAAACACAGGGATACAGCCAGAATAACAGAGAAAGAGGAGATGAAATGGAGCACATTTTCGATACAATCCGCAAATATCATATGGTAGAGCCGGGAATGCGTGTTGTAGCAGGAGTGTCCGGCGGCGCGGATTCCGTATGTCTTTTGTATGTGCTGAGCAGATACCGCAGTCTTGTACCCTTTGAACTGCTGGCAGTCCATGTGGAGCATGGAATCCGCGGACAGGAGAGTCTGGAAGACGCAGAATTTACCGAAAAACTGTGCGCCGGTCTGGGGGTGCCCTGCCGTATTGTAAGGTCTGCGGTACCGCAGATTGCAAAGGAGCAGGGGCTGTCTGTGGAAGAGGCCGGACGTGCGGAG
The DNA here is from genome assembly GCA_004557975.1 of Lachnospiraceae bacterium. Classification (GTDB taxonomy): domain Bacteria; phylum Bacillota; class Clostridia; order Lachnospirales; family Lachnospiraceae; genus Choladousia. The sequence goes on along the minus strand of SFEV01000037.1, from coordinate 18,664 downwards.
CGCTACCGCATTTTCGAAGAAATCTGTGACACGTGGCACGGCGACCGGATAGCCGTCGCTCACAACCAGAATGATCAGGCGGAGACAGTGCTCTGGAACCTTGCCCGGGGAAGCGGTATAAAGGGTCTGGGAGGAATCCGGCCCGTGAGGGGGAATGTGATCCGGCCGCTGTTATTTACGGACCGGAAAGAAATTGAACATATCCTGAATGGTGCAGGACTGTCCTGGAGGACGGACCGGACCAATCTGGAGCAGGCTTACACGAGAAACAAAATCAGGCTTTCCATTTTGCCGCAGCTTGAGCGGGAGCTGAACGCACGCGCAGGGGAGCATATCGCAGATGCGGCGGAGAAGCTTCGGCAGATACAGGACTTTGTGGAGCGCATGACAGATCGGGCGGCCCAGAGCTGCCTGGCGGTGGAGGAGACTGCAGCGGAGGGATGTCTTTCAGTTGAGAAGGTTGCAGCGGAGAGCGATTCTCCACCGCAGGAAATTTCGGCAGAGAAATGCTCTCCTTCCGTGCGAATTTCTGTGATTATTCATCTTGAAAAGTACGGCGGACAGGATGAGCTGATACGAACGGAGCTTCTGAAAAGAGCAGTCCGGATGTGCCGCGGCGGTGCGGGGCTGAAGGATATCGGGAGTGTTCATATCGAAATGCTCGCGCAGCTTGCCGGGATGGACTGCGGAAAGGAATGCCATCTGCCCGGAGGGCTGCGCGCTGTGCGTGAGAACGGGATTGTGCGTCTGACGCAGATGGATAAAGAAAGCGGTGCAGAAAATGCAGAAAGCTCTGCTGCAAAACTGCACGCAAAATTGTGCACGGAATATGCGCTCCCGGTGCCGGGCAGTCTCGAGATTCCCGGATGGCATGTGGAGACAGCACTTCTGGAGAATAACGAGGCAGTCACGGAAAAAATTCAGAAAGAAAATCAGTATACGAAATGGCTGTCCTATGATATAATAAATAGTAATGTCCTGCTGCGGACGCGGCGGACCGGGGATTATCTGGTGGTCGGTGCACAGGGCGGACGAAAGAAACTGAAAGACTATTTGATTGATCAGAAGATTCCCAGAGAAAAGAGGGATCAGATATGGGTGCTGGCAGACGGTTCTCACATTCTGTGGGTGGTGGGCTGTCGGATCAGTGAGGCGGCAAAGGTCAGACAGGAGACGAAACGTGTCATAAAAATACAGATGGAGGAACGGCGATGAAAGAGAAAGTAAAGATTTTTCTGACGGAACAGGAAGTTGATGAGCGAATTGCTGAGATCGCAAAGCAGATCAGTACGGATTATGCAGGGAAAGAGGTACATCTGATCTGTATTCTGAAGGGCAGTGTATTTTTTATGTGTGAGCTGGCAAAGCGTATTACGGTGCCTGTGAGCATGGACTTCATGTCTGTGTCGAGCTATGGCAATGACACGAAATCCAGTGGCGTCGTCAGAATTGTCAAGGATCTTGATGAGCCCCTTGACGGAAAGGATGTCCTGGTTGTGGAGGATATTATTGATTCCGGGCGTACGCTCAGCTATCTGATGGAGATTCTCGGCAGGCGCAATCCGAGATCTCTGCGCCTGTGTACGCTGCTGGATAAGCCGGAGCGCCGCGTCAAGCAGGTGGAGGTAGATTATACGTGTTTCAATATCCCGGATGAATTCGTGGTAGGATACGGACTTGATTACGCACAGAAATACAGGAATCTTCCGTTTATCGGAATTGTCGAATTTGTAGAAGAATAGGAGATGAAAAATAATTGAACAGGAGTGCAAAAGGACTTGGTTTTTATCTCGTGGCGGTGCTGATAATCATGCTTCTTCTGATGACATTCCGCGGCGGGCTGGAAGCGACTCAGACGTGGAACGGACGCCAGCTTGAGGAGGCTCTGACTGCCGGCGAGGTGGTAAAAGTGGAAATCACGCCGAATCAGGAGGTGCCCACAGGAACGCTGAAGATAGTTCTTGAGACAGGCGATGTCAAATACGTCAATGTCACAGATGTGGAGGCATCCCAGGAGCTGCTTGACGGTTACGATTCGGTTGAGGTGGAGATTGAAGCTGTCGAGAAGGACAGCATATTCCTCACAACAGTTCTGCCGATGCTGATGATCGGCGTTCTGATGATTGCGGCATTTATGATGATGAACCGACAGGCAGGAGGCGGCAACTCCAAGATGATGAATTTTGGCAAGAGCCGTGCCAGAATGATCTCTCCGGATGCAAAACGTGTCACCTTCAGGGATGTCGCAGGGCTGCAGGAGGAGAAAGAAGATCTGGCGGAGATCGTCACATTCCTGAAGGAGCCTGCAAAATTTACGCAGGTAGGCGCGAGAATCCCCAAGGGAGTGATTCTTGTGGGCCCTCCCGGAACCGGAAAGACGCTGCTTGCCAAAGCCATTGCCGGAGAAGCAGGTGTGCCGTTTTTCAGCATTTCAGGATCTGACTTTGTGGAGATGTTCGTAGGTGTCGGAGCTTCCCGCGTGAGAGACCTGTTTGAGGAGGCAAAAAAACATCAGCCGTGTATCGTTTTCATCGATGAGATTGACGCCGTTGCCAGACGCAGAGGTACCGGTATGGGCGGCGGACACGATGAGAGAGAACAGACTCTGAACCAGCTTCTTGTAGAGATGGATGGTTTCGGTGTGAATGAGGGCATTATTGTCATGGCTGCGACGAACCGCGTGGATATTCTTGATCCGGCAATTCTGCGTCCGGGCAGGTTTGACCGTCAGGTGGCAGTGGGACGTCCCGATGTGAAGGGCAGAGAGGAAATTCTTCAGGTGCATTCCAAGGGCAAGCCCCTCGGTGACGATGTGAATCTGGAGGAGGTTGCGCGCACGACGGCAGGCTTCACCGGTGCCGATCTGGAAAATCTGATGAACGAATCTGCTATTCTGGCAGCAAAGGATCAGCGTGCCTATATCCGCCAGGAGGACATCAACCGTGCGTTTGTCAAGGTTGGTATCGGTGCGGAAAAGAAGAGCCGTGTGATCTCAGAAAAGGAAAAGCGGATTACGGCGTATCACGAGGCGGGTCATGCAATTCTGTTTCATCTGCTGCCGGATGTGGGACCGGTCCATACGATTTCCATTATCCCCACAGGGCGCGGCGCTGCAGGCTATACAATGCCGCTGCCGGAGCGCGATGAAATGTTCAATACAAAAGGCAAAATGATGCAGAATATTATTGTCAGTCTCGGAGGTCGTGTGGCGGAAGAGCTGGTGATCGGAGATGTGACCACAGGAGCGTCTCAGGATATCAAGCAGGCCACCTCTGTTGCGAGGGCGATGGTGACGAAATTCGGTATGTCGGACAGAGTCGGGCTGATCAATTATGACAATGAAGACGATGAGGTGTTTATCGGACGTGACCTGGCTCATGCCAGGGCTTACGGTGAGGAGATTGCCTCAGTCATTGACCAGGAGGTCAAGCGGATCATAGATGAAGCGCATGTAAAGGCGCGGGAGATGGTGTCCGGACATATGGATGTTCTGCATGAATGCGCCAGACTTCTGATTGAAAAGGAGAAGATCGGGCGAGAGGAGTTTGAAGCGCTGTTTGCTGAGCAGTGTGAAGTTTAAGAACTACCGGTTGTCATATCCACAATTTGTTTTTGCTGGATTTTAAATCCGGAATTTGTAAAAAATGGAGGGGGAAAATTCCTTTTCGGGAAAAGACGGGCGTGATAATGTACAAAAACGGCAGGAGATTTTTTTGAAGTTTGTGCACACTGAATTTGTCTTCGATGTTATAATAATTATCGTAAAACCCCCCAATACATTATATAGTTTTTGCTACACCCCATTTAGAGAAATACCTTCTCCAAAAAAGGCAGCTTACCCGGCTGCCTTTTTTCGTTGCATGAAACCGGAAGGTTATCCAATTTACCCTGTTGTGTAAACGTTTTTTTTGTTATAGAATAGTAAAGATCAGGAATTTACAGATTTAAGCGGAGACAGGGAAGCGGACAGGAACGCTTTACACTCAGAACGTCCGATTTAGCAGGAGGTCAGTATGGATCAGCACAGCAGACTGATGTTGCAGACAATAAAATATCTTGTCAATATGCGCCCGGTATTTAATACGAGAGCGCTGTTCAGTGATGAGACTTCAAACTACGTCTATCCCATGGAGCCGAATCCCGGGGATATCGTAAAAATAAGAATACGCACACAGCGGGACAATGTGGACGCTGTTTTTCTGATCAGCGGTTCACTTAAGAAAAAGATGGATTTTGAGGAGAGCGAAGGCCGGTTTGATTACTATATGACGAAAATCAAAGTCGGTGCGGAGCCCATTTACTATTATTTTGAGATTCAGGCGGGGAAGACCAGGTGCTTTTACAATAAATGCGGTGTTTCCCGTGACCTGCAGAAGAATAAGTCTTTCTGTATCGCGCCGGGATTCTCTACTCCGGACTGGGCGAAGGGCGCTGTGATGTACCAGATTTTCACAGACCGGTTCAGAAACGGAGATCCCACAAATGATGTGGAAGACCGGGAATATATTTATATTGGGGAACCTTCTGTCAAGGTGAGGGACTGGAATAAGAAGCCTGCCGCCATGGGAATCCGGGAGTTTTACGGCGGTGATCTGCAGGGTGTTCTCGATAAGCTGGATTATCTGGAAAATCTCGGCGTACAGGTAATATATTTTAATCCTCTCTTTGTTTCACCCTCCAACCACAAGTATGATATTCAGGACTACGATTATATTGATCCTCATTTTGGTGAGATTGTGCATGATGAGGGCAGGCTGCTGCGGGATGATGAGAGAAACAACAGAAATGCCACGCGATATATCAACCGTGTGACAGGTCTGGAGAATCTGGAAGCCAGCAACCGGCTGTTTATCCGGCTGGTGGAGGAGATTCACGACCGCGGCATGAAGGTGATTCTGGACGGTGTCTTCAATCACTGCGGTTCCTTTAATAAATGGATGGACAGAGAGCAGATTTACGAGCATCAGGCAGGATACGAAAAAGGGGCTTACGTGTCGGCGGACAGCCCCTACCGTTCATTTTTCAAATTTAACAATGAACATGAATGGCCTTACAATCAGTTTTACGACGGATGGTGGGGACATAATACACTTCCGAAGCTGAATTATGAGGATTCCCCGAAGCTTGAGGAGTATATACTTAATATTGCGGAGAAGTGGGTGTCTCCGCCGTACAATGTGGACGGCTGGCGTCTCGATGTGGCGGCGGATCTGGGCTTCAGCCAGGAGTATAATCACAAATTCTGGCGCAAATTCCGCAAGAGAGTGAAGAAGGCAAATCCGGATGCAATCATTCTGGCGGAGCATTACGGGGATCCCTGCAGCTGGCTGCGCGGCGATCAGTGGGACACGGTCATGAACTACGATGCGTTTATGGAGCCGCTGACCTGGTTTTTCACCGGAATGGAGAAGCACAGCGATGACTACCGGGAGGGCATGCTTGGCAATGCAGACAGCTTTATCGGTGCCATGACGTACCATATGGCGAGCTTTCTCGCACCGTCGCTACAGACTGCCATGAACGAACTTTCCAATCATGACCATTCCAGATTTCTGACGAGAACCAACGGAAAAGTGGGACGGCTGGAATATCTCGGCAGTGATGCGGCCGAGGAGGGTGTAAAGCCGGAAATCATGCGGGAAGCAGTTGTGATGCAGATGACATGGCCGGGAGCGCCGACCATTTATTACGGGGACGAGGCTGGCGTCTGTGGATTCACAGATCCGGACAACAGAAGAACGTATCCGTGGGGCAGAGAAGACAGAAAGATGCTGGATTTCCACTGCAGGGCGATTGCAATGCATAAAAAATATCCCGTGCTGGCTCACGGTTCCCTGTGTTTCCTCTATGCGGACTACAACTGTCTGGCGTATGCGAGATTCAGCAGAGCCAGTCAGATAGTGGTGGTATTTAATAATAATGAAGATGAGCGGGAGATGAAGGTGCCCGTATGGCAGGCGGGCGTCACGAACCATCAGGTGATGATGCGGATTTTCTATACGGATGCGGCAGGATTTTCCGAGGAACCGGCCATCTATCCGGTGCACAGCGGAGAAATCCGGATTCGTCTGCCGAAGCGGGCTGCCGCAGTACTGCTGGCGGAGAACCACAATTAAGAAAAATACAATTTACTTTTAAGAGGAAGTTCCTTTCAAATCCGGGCGGACTGTTCTATCATGGAACCATGATGTGACATGACGGGATGGCCGTTCACAGAAAAACAATAGTATCTGTGAAGGTACTGAACAGATACAAAACAAGAGAGAGGGGAACGTATGAGGAAAAGAACGATATGGATGTTGGTGGCGCTGGTGATTCTGCTTTTGGGAGTGGCAGGCGCGTACACAGCCATAGGAATGCATTATCAGACCCATTTTTTTGAAAACGTTGTGATCAACGGTTTTGATGTGTCAGATCTGACGGCAGCCGAAGCAGAGAAGCTGATCGCAGACAAGGCGGAGGATTACCGCATCGCTGTCACGACCAGGGAAGGCACACAGGAGGTTATCGAGGGCAGCGAGATCGGGTACCGGTTCGTATCCCACGGTGAGGTGCAGGAGTTTCTGGAGCAGCAGAATATTTTTACTTGGCTTCCGGCGTTTTTCGGCAGCGGAAGCAGCTACACGGTGGATGTGTCCATGGAATTTGATGAGGCTCTTCTGAATCAGGCAGTTTCCAGAATGGACTGCATGGACTCTGCCCAGGTGACCAGTCCCAGGAATGCCTTTGTGGAAAAACAGGCGGACGGTACCTGGACGATTGTGCCGGAGGTGGAAGGCAACGAGCTGGATGCGAAGAAGGTCAGCGATCTGATCAGGGAGCGTGTGGAGCACGGAGCCACCGGCGTGAATCTGGAGGAGAGCGGCTGTTACACAGAGCCGTCAGTCCGGGCAGATGACGGGGCGCTGCGCGCGGAGGCTGCTGTGCGGAATCGATACGGTTCCATTACGGTCACCTATGAGATGGGCGGCGGTGTCACTGAGGTCCTTGGACCGGAGACCATCACAGAATGGTTTTCCATCGATGAAAACATGCAGCCGGTCTTTGACCGGGAAGCAGTCCGTGCATGGGTGGAGCGTTTTGCTCAGATCTATGATACCATCGGTACATGGCCTGCATTTGTGACCTCCAATGGAGAGACGGTTTACCCTGAGGCGCGCACGTACGGCTGGCAGATGGATCAGGAGACGGAGACAGAGGAACTGTACAATATTCTGATGGCAGGCGAGTCTGTGACGCGCTCCCCGGTATGGTTCGAGTCTGCACGTACACGGATGGGCAAAAACGGAGATATCGGAGATACATACGTAGAAATAGATTACACAAACCAGAGAATGTGGTATTATAAGGACGGTGTGCTGCTGGTGGAGACACCTGTCGTGACAGGCAATGTCAGCGCGGGGAATGCTTCTCCGGAAGGAATTTTCTGCATTGTCGGAAAAGAGGAGAATGCAATTCTGAAGGGTGAGGACTATGAGACACCGGTCAGCTACTGGATGCCATTTTACGGCGGAGTCGGGATTCACGACGCGGATACGTGGCGTACATCATACGGCGGTGATATTTACCAGTGGGGCGGTTCCCACGGCTGCATCAATACGCCGACAGCCCAGGCAGCAGTGATCTTCCAGAATATTGACGCCGGTACGCCGGTGGTCTGCTACAGCTCCGGCATCAATTACGGCTACAGCCAGATTGGCACTTCCGGTGGAGGAACTCAGAGCAGTACACCGGGCGTGACAGACGGCGATATTGTGATTATCGACGGGGGCGGCGGTACAGCCTCCGCACAGGAAGACTGGGCAGATGAGTCCGTCTACCAGCCCGAAGCCGGGCAGGAGGAGTTCCCGATCACCATTGAAGATGGATGGTCAGACGAATCACTGGGGGATGAAACGGTTATATACTAATATTATATATGTAAAGGAAGACAGGTGCGAAGCACTTTAAAGGAGGAGTATTATTATTATGAATATAGTTGTTTTGGCCGGCGGTATCAGTACGGAGAGAGAAATTTCTATCGTATCAGGTACGATGGTATGTAAAGCACTTCGCGAAAAAGGACACAGGGCGATTCTCATTGACGTTTACTGCGGGGATGACAGGATTGCAGTAAATGGCAATGAGTGCGGCAAAGAGCTGGAGGAGCTGTTCCCGGCAGCATACGACATTGATGCACAGGCTGCGTATATGAGATCCTTTGACGGACAGATCGCACAGATGAAGAAAGAAAAGAAGCAGTTTTTCGGTCCGAATGTGATGGAGCTGTGCCGGATGGCCGATGTGGTGTTTATGGCGCTTCACGGGGAAGACGGCGAGGGCGGAAAGGTGCAGGCCGTTTTTGACCTGATGGGGATCCGATATACAGGCTCAGGCCCCCTTGGAAGCGGGATTGCCATGGATAAGGGACTTTCCAGAAAGCTGTTTGCAGCAAACGGCGTGCCGACAGCAGTCGGAATTGTGATGAAGCGCAGTGAACAAAGACAGTCTTCCTCTGAGAACGGTGTCGGGCTTCCGTGTGTTGTGAAGCCGTGCTGCGGAGGCTCCAGTGTAGGCGTGGAGATCGCCCGCACGGAAGAAGAGTATGAGCATGCGCTGGACGTGGCATTCGGCTATGAGGAAGAAGTTGTTGTGGAGCAGTACATTGCGGGACGGGAGTTTTCCGTCGGCGTCGTAGACGGAAAGGCATACCCGGTGATTGAGATTGCTCCTCTGGTTGGATTTTACGATTACAAAAACAAGTATTCCGCAGGTTCTGCCGTTGAGACGTGCCCGGCAGAGATCCCGGACGATCAGACAGCCAGGATGCAGCGGTATGCGGAGCTGGCGTACGAAGCTTTGAAGCTGGAGTGCTATGCCAGAATGGATTTTATGATGGGAGAGGACGGAGGCATTTTCTGTCTGGAGGCAAACACACTTCCGGGAATGACACCGACGAGTCTCCTTCCGCAGGAGGCGGCGGCACTTGGAATGAGCTTTCCGGATCTCTGTGAGCATCTGATAGAGGTGTCTCTGAAATAACCTCAGAGAGATGACAGGAAGATATCGGATAAGAAAATGCGCATTCTGCGCGAAAATACCTTGCGGAACATTGGCACCTGAACAGTAACAGGAAAACAGACAGATCGGAAAATATGGGGAGGCAGTATGAAAAACATGACGCTGGGGCACATCGCAGAGATATGCGGTGGCACGTATGTGGGAAAAGAAGCGGACAGAGAAAAGGAGGTCACTGCCGTTACAACGGACAGCCGGAAAGCAGAGCCGGGCAGTCTTTTTGCGGCAATTAAGGGAGAGCGTGTGGATGGACACAGCTTTATCCCGTCAGTATTTGAGAAGGGCGCGCTTGGCGTCCTTTCTGAGCATGAGCTGCAGGATGCGGCAGGCAATTATATTCTCGTATCCTCGACACTGGATGCGCTCAAGGCCATCGCAGAGGATTATCTGGAGCAGCTTGAGATTCCGGTAGTCGGCATTACGGGGAGCGTGGGAAAGACCAGCACGAAGGAAATGGTGGCAGCTGTTCTCTCACAGAAGTACCGCACCCTGAAGACTGCCGGGAATTTCAATAATGAGCTCGGCCTTCCGCTGACTGTGTTCCGCCTGACACAGGAGCACGAGATCGCTGTCCTTGAAATGGGAATCAGCAATTTCGGTGAGATGCACCGCCTGGCAAAGATTGCAAAGCCGGATACGTGTGTCATCACCAATATTGGCCAGTGTCATCTGGAATTTCTGGGAGACCGGGATGGAGTTTTGCGTGCAAAGACAGAAATTTTTGATTTTCTTCGCCCGGATGGGCATATTATATTAAACGGGGATGACGACAAGCTGGAGACCGTGCAGGATGTGAAGGGAATCCGCCCCGTGTTTTTCGGCATTGGAAAGGACAATGATGTGTATGCCGACCGGATTGAGAAAAGAGGGCTGGACGGCATTTCCTGCCGGATTCATACGAAACAGGGAAGCTTTACAACGCTGATTCCGATTCCGGGTGTCCACATGGTTCTGAATGCTCTGGCGGGAACGGCAGTCGGACTGCATTACGGGCTGACGCTGGACGAGATCCGCGCGGGAATTGAGAGCCTCCAGCCGGTGAGCGGCAGATTCCACATCATTCATACAGAAAATTATACAATTATTGATGACTGCTACAATGCAAACCCCGTTTCCATGAAGGCTTCTCTGGAGGTACTGCAGGACGGACTGGGACGCAAGGTGGCGATTCTCGGTGATATGGCCGAGCTGGGAGCAGACGAGGAGCAGCTGCATTACGGCGTCGGAGAATTTGCAGGAGGGCTGGATCTGGACTGCTGCATCTGTGTGGGACCGCTCTGCAGGCATCTGGCCGACGGAATTCAGAGTGTAAACGGACAGATGGAGGTGCATTGCACAGAGCATCTGCAGGATTTGCTGAAGCAGCTGGACAGACTTGTAAAGAGAGGGGATACAGTGCTGGTGAAGGCATCTCACTGTATGCATTTTGAGAAGATTGTAGGGAAGCTGACGGATATGTGAGAATGGATCAGATGTTGTTATTTTTTCGAAAGTGGCTGGATGGAAAAAGAAAAAAGAGCGCGGCAGCCAAAAACGAGGATGGCAGGAAAGAAAGAGAAACAGGGAGAGAAAAGATGTATATTATTGCGGGACTTGGAAATCCGGGAAGGCAGTATGAGCATTCGCGGCATAATGCGGGATTTGAGGCAATTGACCGTCTGGCGGACCGGTATCGGATTTCCATTGTGAATAAGAAATTTCAGGCGCTGTGCGGAAGCGGTGTGATTGACGGACAGAAGGTGCTTCTTCTGAAACCCCAGACGTATATGAATTTGAGCGGAGAAAGCATCCGGGCGGCCTGTGATTTTTATAAAACTGATCCTGAGCAGGAGCTGATTGTGCTGTACGATGATATCAGTCTGGAGCCGGGCAAGCTTCGGATCCGGACAAAGGGAAGCGCAGGCGGACACAACGGTATCAAGAGTATTATTCAGCATCTGGGCACACAGGTGTTTCTGCGGGTGAAGATCGGAGTCGGGGAGAAGCCGGCGGGGTATGATCTGGCAGATTATGTGCTGGGCCATTTTTCAAAGGAAGAATGGTCTGTGATGGAGGATGCTTTCGGGCGCGCAGCGCAGGCTGCGGCGAAGCTGCTGACGGAGGAGCCGGAAACGGTGATGAATGAGTATAATCGGAGCAAATAGCGAAAAGGAAACAATCTTATGAAGGCATTTTTGTCACCCATGCAGCAGCTGGGGGAGTTTGAGGAGATAAGCAGAAAGATAGCCGGGAACCGGGGGATGCTTCAGGTGACCGGCTGTATTGACTCTCAGAAATCACATTTTATCTACTGTGCCGGGGAGGAACACCGCAGGGCGGTGCACGATATTCGGAGGAAAAACAGCGCTTCAGAGAGCACGCAGGGAGAGCAGGCGCGCTTTGCGTCACTGATTATCACGTACAGTGATCTGAGAGCGAAGGAGATTTATGAGAACTACAGATTCTTTGACCGGGACGTTCTGTACTTTCCGGCAAAGGACCTGATTTTTTTTCAGGCGGATATCCACAGCAATCTGCTGGAAAAGCAGCGGATTGAGGTGTTCCGGGCGCTGGTCGAGAAGAAGGATGTGACGGTGGTCACTACGATGGCAGCGTGCATGAACCATCTTGTTCCTTTTGCAGAGTGGATGGATCATATTATGGAGATTGACGGGGGCTGTGAGATTGATACAGAGCAGCTGAAGCAGGAGCTGGTCCGGCTTGGATACGAGCGGACCGGGCAGGTGGAAGGACCGGGCCAGTTTGCGATCCGCGGAGGAATCATTGATATTTTCCCGCTGACGGAGGAAAATCCGGTCCGCGTCGAGCTGTGGGGGGAGGAAGTGGATTCGATCCGCAGCTTCGATGTGGAGAGCCAGCGCTCCATTGAAAATCTGGATTCCGTGTGTATTTATCCTGCCGCGGAACTGATTCCGGATGACAGGATGCGCAGGACAGCTCTTGAGCGTCTGGAAAAAGAGGCGAAAAAGGCGGAAAAACTGTTTCGGGACGGTGGAAAGATGGAGGAAGCGACCCGCATCCGGAACCTGCTTTCCGACTGCCGCGACCAGATTGAGGAGCTTGGTGAGCCGCTTTCCATGGAGGGCTTTATCGACTATTTTATTCCGGGAAGGACATCCTTCCCTGATTATTTTGATACGAGGCACACGCTGATTTTTCTCGATGAGCCGAACCGGCTGCTGGAATCGGGGCAGGCGGTGGAACTGGAATTTTCCGAGAGCATGCGGCACCGCCTGGAGAAGGGCTACGTGCTGCCGGGGCAGACGGAGCTGCTGTTTTCACACCAGGAGACAGCAGCAGCCATCTGCCGCAGAAATGCGGTGGGATTGTGCACGCTGGAAAATGCGAAATCCCCCTGGAACGTGTCGGGGAAATTCAGCCTGACGGTCCGCTCTGTAAATCCCTACAACAACAGCTTTGAATTTCTGGTCAGGGATCTGATGCGATGGAAGCGGGAAGGTTACCGGGTGATTCTGCTGGCAGCGTCCAGGACGAGGGGAAAGCGTCTCGCGGGCGATCTTCTGGAACAGGGGCTGGCCAGCTTTTACACTGAAGATGAGGAGAGGGAAGTCAGGCCGGGGGAAGTGCTGATTACCTACGGCAGTGCGCTGCGCGGCTACGAGTATCCTCTGATCAAATTTGTCGTGATCACAGAGAGTGATATTTTCGGTCAGGAAAAAAAGAAAAAGAAAAAACAGAGACGGTATGAAGGCAAACAGATCAGCAGCTTTACGGAGCTCTCAGTGGGAGATTTTGTCGTTCATGAAAATCATGGCCTTGGCGTGTATAAGGGAATCGAGAAGGTCGTGGTCGATAAGGTGACGAAGGATTACATGAAGATTGAGTACGCCGGAGGCAGCAACCTTTACGTTCCGGCGACTCAGCTCGATGTGATTCAGAAATATGCTGACAGCGACGCCAGGGTGCCGAAGCTGAACAAGCTGGGGACGCAGGAGTGGAACCGCACAAAATCGCGGGTCAGGACGGCAGTAAAGGCGATTGCCCAGGATCTTGTGAAGCTGTATGCACAGCGCCAGCGAAAGGATGGCTTTGTGTACGGGAAAGATACCGTCTGGCAGCAGGAATTTGAGGAGATGTTCCCCTTTGAAGAGACGGAGGATCAGCTCCTGGCCATTGATGCCGTCAAGCAGGATATGGAGAGCAGCAAAATCATGGACCGTCTGGTCTGCGGAGATGTGGGCTACGGCAAGACCGAGATCGCCATCCGCGCCGCGTTCAAGGCAGTTCAGGACGGCAAGCAGGTGGCTTACCTGGTGCCGACAACGATTCTGGCCCAGCAGCATTACAATACCTTCGTGCAGAGAATGAAAGAATTTCCGGTCCGCGTCGATCTGCTGTGCCGCTTCCGTTCGCCGACGGAGCAGAAAAAGACGATCACGGATCTGCAGAAGGGACTGGTGGACATTGTGATCGGTACCCATCGCCTTCTGTCGAAGGACGTACAGTATAAGGATCTGGGGCTGCTGATTATTGATGAGGAGCAGCGTTTCGGCGTGACTCACAAGGAGAAAATCAAGCAGCTGAAGACGGACATCGACGTTCTGACGCTGACAGCAACGCCGATCCCGCGGACGCTGCATATGAGTCTGGTGGGAATCCGCGATATGAGTGTGCTGGAGGAGGCGCCTCAGGAGCGCGTTCCGATTCAGACGTATGTGATGGAATACAACGAAGAAATGGTCCGCGAGGCGATCAGCCGTGAGCTTGCAAGGGGCGGGCAGGTCTATTACGTATACAACCGGGTCAATACGATTGTTGAGATGGCAAATACAGTCGCAGCCCTGGTTCCTCAGGCAAATGTGGCTTTTGCCCACGGTCAGATGAAAGAACACGAGCTGGAACGCATCATGTTCGACTTTATCAACGGAGATATCGATGTGCTGGTGACGACGACGATTATCGAGACAGGTCTCGACATCTCCAACGCCAACACCATGATTGTCCACGATGCTGACACCATGGGACTGTCACAGCTCTATCAGCTTCGCGGAAGAGTCGGGCGGTCCAACCGCACGGCGTACGCATTTCTGATGTACCGCCGCAACAAGATGCTCAGGGAGGTGGCGGAGAAACGCCTCTCCGCAATCCGGGAATTTACAGAGCTTGGCAGCGGCTTTAAGATTGCGATGCGCGATCTGGAAATCCGCGGCGCAGGCAATCTGCTGGGCAGCGAGCAGCATGGTCACATGGAAGCAGTCGGCTACGACCTGTACTGCAAGCTCCTGAATGAGTCTGTCAGGGAGCTGCAGGGCCAGACGACCGTGCAGGAAAATTTTGATACGGTGCTGGACATCGATGTGGATGCCTTTATTCCGGAGCGCTACATTAAAAATGAGTACCAGAAGCTTGACGTATACAAGCGGATCGCGGCCATTCAGACGGAGGAAGAGTATGATGACATGCTGGAGGAGCTGATGGATCGCTTCGGAGAGCCGCCGCGCTCTGTGCAGAATCTGCTGATGATTGCCAGACTGCGGGCCATGGCCCACAGCGCATGGCTGACGGAGGTGACGCAGAAGGGTGACGAGGTCCGACTTGTCATGTATGAAAAGGCACAGATTGATACCACGAAGATCGACAGTCTGCTGAAAACCTATAAGGGAAAACTGAAATTCACAATCGACAAAAATCCCTACTTTACGTATGTGCGCCCGCGGCGCGGCGGCCGGGAGACCGACGATGTGATGATGTGCGTCAAAGAACTGCTGGAGGCAGTAGGAACGCTGTGCGGAGATTCATAAAACTTTCAAAATGTTTCTATTGCGGGATATTGGAAAAGCGATTATAATAAAGAAATGAGTTTATTGCAGGAGAGACAGAGAATAAGGGGTTTATCTGTCTCCCTGTTTGCGCCCTGAGGGGACGCAGAATGGAGGATATAATGAAAAAAGGACTGAAAAAAGCAGCAGTGTTCGGATTGAGTGCGTGCCTGGCCATGACATCACTTGCAGGCTGCTCCAAGAAGGACACATTTGATGAGACGGCAGCGGCGATCACTGTCAACGGAACAGAGGTTTCAGCAGGCGTTGTGAAGTTTATGACGCACTATATGCAGGCAGCTACGGAGAGCTTTTATAATGCATACTTCGGATCCAATGCCATGAATCAGGCAATCGATGAAGCAGGGACGACGCTTGGCGGCATGATGAAGGAGGAGAACATTTCTTCTCTGAAGGAGATGGTACTTGCTGAGCAGAAGATGGAAGAGTACGGCGTTTCTCTGACAGACGAGGAGAAGGCGGCGATTACTGAAGCAGCCACATCATTTATTGAATCCAACGGCGAAGAAGTACTTGAGAAGATGGGTGCTACCCAGGAAACAGTAGAGCGTTATCTCGAGCTGGTAACGATTCAGACGAAGATGGAACCGGCAATGTCAGCAGATGTCGATACAGAAGTATCTGACGAGGAAGCGGCACAGAGAAAGATTCAGTATACACTGTTTACCGCTCAGACAGAGAGCGAGACTGAAGCTTCCACAGAGGGCGGAAGCGAAGCAGTGACAGAGGCAGGCAGCGAGGCTTCCACAGAAGCAGCATCAGAGGCAGGTACTGAGGCAGCTACGGAAGCCGTGTCAGAGGCAGCCGAGACTGAGGCTGAGACTGCAGTTCTCACAGAAAATGAGACGACAAAGACCCAGGCTGCAGCTGAGACAGAGACGGAAGCAGTGACAGAGGCAGGCAGCGAATCTTCCACAGAGGCAGCGGATGCAACAGAATCTTCCACAGAAGCAGGTACTGAGGATGCATCAGAACCGGCTACGGAAGAAGAGACAGAGACGGAAGATCCGGCCATGGTCGCTGCAAAAGAAGAAGCATACGCGAAGGCAATGGAAGCCATCGAGAAGATAAAAGCAGGTGAAGATTTTGAGGCGGCTGTACAGTCTGTTGACCCGGATCTCTCAGCACATGAGATGACATTCGGTGCTGATGACACAACGGTTGCCGAGGGACTGCTCACCGCTACAGAAGGCGTTGCAGACGATACACTGATCGAAGAGCCAGTTGAGACATCCACAGGCTACTATGTAGTGAAGCTTGTGACACAGCTTGACCGCGAGGCAACGGACGCTGAGAAGGAAGACATCGTTGAGGAGAGAAAGCGTGACCGCATTGCAGAACTGTACGAGCAGTGGGAAGAAGAAGCAGAGATCACCACAAATGATGAACTTCTGGCACAGATCGTGTTCGATTTCTCTCTGACACTTGAGACGGAAGCGGCAACTGAAGCTGAGACAGAATCGGTGACAGAGGCCGGAAGCGAAGCAGCAACGGAAGCAGCGACAGAGGCCGGAAGCGAAGCAGCAACGGAAGCAGCGACAGAGGCCGGAAGTGAGGCTGCCACAGAGGCTGCAACGGAGAATGCCGGTGAAGCAGAGACAGAAGCAGCAACGGAAGCTGGAAGTGAGGCTGCCACAGAGGCAGTGACAGAATAAGCAGCAGGATTCGCACGGAAGTGAAGCGGATCTGGATTGTTTGTCGCATCAGTAAAATATGAAGATAGTTTAAGGGACTTTGGCAGAGAATGCGGAGTCCCTTTTCGTTACTGTTCACGTGCCACTGTTTCGCAGGGTGTTTTCGCACAGAATGTGCGGAAATCCCGGTGGCATTCTTGAAAAATAATCGGCGTATTCTTGGGACTGTAGTCGTGAGTTAGCCGATGATGAAATTTGGGGAAATGAGGTCCGTAAAAATGGAAGAGTACACACTGATCCGGTCAAAAAGAAAAACTATCTCCCTTTCACTTGACGGGGAAGGCAATGTCATTGTCCGCGCTCCGCTCAGGCTGCCCCTGTACCGAATCGAAGAGTTCGTCGAAAAGAGCCGGCCGTGGATTGATGACAGACGGGAAAAGCAGAAAAAAACAATGCAGAACAGGCATGTGATAACGGAGCAGGAGCGGGCAGATGGCATGGAAAGGGCGAAAACATATATTCCACAGCGTGTTTCTTATTACGCGCAGCGTATGGGTGTAACGTACGGTCGCATCTGCATAAGAGAACAGAAAACGCGGTGGGGAAGCTGCAGCAGCAAGGGGAATCTCAATTTCAACTGGAAGCTTATACTGATGCCGCGGGAAATTCTGGACTATGTGGTCGTGCACGAGCTGGCACACCGTCGGGAAATGAATCACTCGGCATCCTTCTGGAGAATTGTGGAGGCAGAGCTTCCGGACTACAGAGAGAGGCGCAGGGCGCTGAAGGAATATGACAGTTATTCGGTTAATAGCAAGTAGCGCAGCGATTGTGAACATCCGCCTGACATAGTCATAAAATGTACAAATAAAAGCATTGAAAATATGACATACTTGATGTATACTGGTAGCATCATGAAGGAAAAAGGAGGGGTAGATATGGCGCAGGTGGAAGCAAGTGTCAGATTAAAAAAACTCAGAAAGGATAGTAAACTAACACAAGACCAGTTGGCTAAGTACTTAAATGTTGATCAAAGTATGATTACAAAACTTGAAAATGGCACCAGAGCACTTAGTGTTACTTTGATTGACAAAATCTGCAGTTTATTTGGGTGCAGTGAAGATTATCTCCTTGGTAAAAGCAGTGACTATATACCTCTGAATTTTGCTTTTAGAGCAAATAGTATTCAAACGGAGGATCTTCAAAGTATAGCAGCAGTAAATAAGATTGCGATGAATATACGCTATATGAATGAAATGATTGGAGAGGAATAAAATGAGATCTGCACAGGAATTGAATTCATTGGCTTTGGAAACGAGAAGACAGTGGGGAGAGGACAGTTATTCACCCATTGATATTTTTGCGATTGTAAATGGATGGAAAGAAAAGAAAATTACAATTGTCAGATACCCACTTTCAAGTAGAATAAGTGGTATGTGTACCAGAGTTGATGACGATATTGTAATATGTATAAATTCGTCTACTTCATTTGGCAGGCAACGTTTTACTTTGGCACATGAGTTGTATCATATCCTTTATGAAGATATTAATGGTCGTGTGATTTGTGATATGAGTATGGGAGAGGATAAGTCGTATTCAGAAAAAGAAGCCGATATGTTTGCCGGATATTTACTGATGCCATATGATGCGTTATTTCAGTTCTCAAACAAATTTTTGTCAAAATGGAGTTTAGGACGGGTGATAGATGCGGAACAGTTTTTTCAGATCAGCCATATGGCAATGATTTTTAGATTGGAAAAAGATAGATTTATAGATTCCAGGACTGCTGAGGCGTTCAAGAATATAGTAGTGTCGAGAGAAGCGGCAAGACTTGGCTATGGAAAAGAATTGTATTTACCACAACCAGAAGGAAAAAAATATTTTACAACTGGAGAGTATGTAAGAAAAATTGAGTATCTTGCTGAAAAGGATAAGATTTCCGAGGGAAAAAGAGAAGAATTATTATTAGAAGGATTCAGGGCAGATATTGTTTACAATCTTGACGAGGAGGAAGGAAATCTGAATGACTGATGATTTGTTTTTCGATACAGACTGTCTGTCAGCTTTTCTGTGGATAAATGATATAAATATTTTACAGACTCTTTATGGAGGAAGAATTATTCTTCCAGAACCAGTCTATCAGGAACTTTCCAATCCATCGATTCCACATAT
>SFEV01000036.1 GCA_004557975.1 Lachnospiraceae bacterium | reverse complement strand
AGTGTAAGACTAAATGCTACATTTGTAAAAGTGGAAATGAGTGAAAGACTAAAATCTACTTTTGCTTATTCAAAGTGGAAATAAACTTTTCACTTCAGTAAAACATATTTTTTTAAAAAAATTAAAAAAAGGTGTTGACTTTTTGGGAAGGTGGGTGTAATATAACGACTGTGAGTTGCAGAACTCCAAGACGCGGAGATGGCGGAATTGGCAGACGCGCAGGCTTCAGGTGCCTGTGGTAGCAATATCGTGAGGGTTCAAGTCCCTTTCTCCGCACTGAGCTTTCCGAGTATATCGGGAAGCTTTTTCTTTTGTCAGTGCCATTTTTGACAAACAGAAAATTCGTCAATATGATGATAAAATTTAATTTGACATTTTACTTTATTACGGTGATAATGAAACATAATCAGGTAAACCTAATGACAGTAACAAATGCAGGAGGTATCTCACTATGCCAAGAAACAGAGAGGATCACCCTTATCCGGGGGAGAATGGCAGAAATCAATATGGAAATGATGACAGGCGCAAAAAGCCGGGAATGAACGTGAAAAGAGTATTTGCGATCAGCCTGAGTGTTGTGATGGGTATTGTTCTGATCAGCGGCGGAGTCGTTTACAAGCTGGGACATGATCTTTACAGCAATATCAATTATGTGGCGGATGAAGATGTCCAGGTAGTTGAAACACTTCCGGAAGAGGCAGAGCAGGAGACTCTGAGTACGGAAGAGCGTACCGGTGTGGTAGTCAGCTCGGAGGAGCTGGACAGTATTCACAGCAAGATGAAGAGCCTGTCAGACCGTGAGACTCTGGCGGATGATGATATTTACAATGTACTCCTGATCGGTGTGGACCGTCGTGACAAGTCCTGGAACGGTAACTCCGATGCGATGATTCTCGTTTCTATTAATAAGGCAGAAAACAAGGTGTCCATGGTATCGCTGATGCGTGATACGTATGTTGACATTCCGGGTGTAGGCTACAGAAAGCTGAATGCGGCATATGCATATGGAGCAGGTCCGCTGCTGTGTGAGACTGTTACAGATACGTACAAGATCGAGGTTGACCGCTATGCGGCAGTTGACTTCTTCGATCTGATTGATATTATTGATCTGATCGGCGGTGTATCGCTGGAGATCAGCGCGGCTGAGGCGAAGGTTGCGAACGGATACATTCTTGATATGTGCAATCTGATGGATATTGACGGTATGGAACACCAGATCCCCGAGGAGGGCGGATTTATCCGCTGTGACGGTGTCCAGGCAGTTGCTTTCGCGCGTAACCGTTATGTGGGAAATTCCGACTTTGAGCGTACAGAGCGTCAGCGTTACGTACTGTCACAGCTTATGGCTGAGGTAAAACAGATGTCTGTGGCTCAGATGACAGAGAAGATGCAGGGACTGCTGAAGTTTGTGACAATGAATATTCCGGAGACAGAGATCTGGAGCATGATTCCGGAGCTTCCGGAGATGCTGGAGTATGATTTTGAGATGAGCCGTGTTCCGTATGATAATATGTACGAGACGATCTGGGTAAACAATCAGGATATGCTCGTTCCGGACTGGGATGTCACACTGGAGAAACTTCAGGAACAGATATACGGATAAATAAAAATGAGACCGGGGCTGCCGCAGAACTGATCAGACAGGATCAGAAAGTTCTGCAGTGGTCCCGGTTTTTGCGTGACATTTGGAAATTTATGAAAATGAAACAGCCGGTAGGGGAGCTACCGGCTGTTCCGAGGGGAGTATAAATAATTAATAAGGGGTTTGTAAAAAAAATTGTTTTGAAGGGTAAATTCTTTTTACAAAAGTGATTATAATATAATTTCCAGAAAATTGCAACACATATTTTTCAAAATTATTGGCACACTAGAGGTGTAACAAAATATAAGTTTCTGGAGGTTATAATTATGGCGAAGAATACAACAACGAACACAAACACAGGCTCAAATACGAATTCCGGTACAAATTCGGGAACAAATGCTGAAAACACAAAGAATACCAGTACACAGTCAAAAAACAGCACGAAAAATGCAGGAAAGAGTTCCTGCACGAGCAGTACGGACAGCAGAAACTGCCGCGATGCAAACAGTGAAGACAAGTACTGAGATTCAAAAGGAGGTGCCCCGGGCACCTCTTTTTACATATCATATAACATATCGGAAGGATAGTTCCGATATGTCAGCGGCAGAATCTCCGGATTCTGAAGCATTATGTAAAACGCATATATCCTCAGAAGAGAGGAGGTGCTTAAATGGATACCATTTCAGCAAAAGAACTGGACTGGTATGCACAGGATGGCACGTTTCTGATTGTTGATCTGCGTCCGCGGCAGGATTATGCGAGAGGGCACATACGCGGAGCGGTCAATGTTCCATACGGCAGGTTCGGGACACAGCTTCAGGACAGGGAGAAGGATACGATCATTCTCTACTGTGAACGCGGTGCTCTGAGCATGGCTGTGGCCAGAGATCTGGAGCGGCAGGGATACCGGACGAAAAGCGTTGTGGGCGGTATCCATGCGTACAGAGGAAAAAATCTCGTTCGCAGCAGAAACATCTGAGGATTGACAGAGAGACGGGCGGGAATGTAAGATAATGTAAGACAGAAAACAAAAAGGTGTAATCAGGCGGCATGCCGGCAGTATTCCGGAAGCTGGTGTGCTGCCTGTCTGCCGGAAGGAGTGGAACAGATGAGACTGTTAATAGCGTCAGATATTCATGGATCTGCATATTTTTGCCGTAAGCTGCTGGAGGCGTATGACAGAGAAAATGCTCAGCGGATGATTCTCCTGGGGGATATTCTGTATCACGGGCCGCGCAACGATCTGCCGATGGAATATGCGCCGAAGGAAGTGATCCGCATGCTCAATGAGAGAAAACAGGATATCTATGCAGTGCGCGGCAACTGCGAGGCGGAGGTGGATCAGATGGTGCTTGATTTCCCGGTCCTGGCGGATTATATGCTGCTGTTTGAGAAGTCCGGAGACGGCGGTTCGGCTGACAGGGAGGTGGCTGTCTATGCCACTCACGGACATGTATATAATGAAAAGAAGCTCCCACCCATGAATCCGGGAGATGTTCTTCTGCACGGACATACGCATATCCTGCGCGCTGACTGTGTGGACGGGATATGGATTCTGAATCCGGGTTCTGTATCGCTTCCGAAGGAAGGAAATCCGCCGACGTATGCAGTGCTTGAGAATGGAGTTTTTACGATTAAAGAGCTTGATGGAAAGACAGTAAAGGAAGTCGCAGTATGAAAAATATGATGGAACTGATTGCGCCGTGCCATTTCGGCCTGGAGGCGGTGCTGAAAAGAGAAATACTTGATCTGGGCTATGAGATCAGCAGCGTGGAGGATGGACGTGTAACGTTCCAGGGGGATGCGGAGGCAATTGCACTTGCTAATGTGTTTCTGCGTTCGGCAGAACGGATTCTGCTGAAGGTGGGCAGTATTCATGCGGAGACCTTCGAGGAACTGTTTGACCGGGTGAAGGAGCTTCCATGGGAACAGTATCTTCCGGTCAATGGTAAATTCTGGGTAACGAAGGCTACTTCTGTAAAAAGCAAACTGTTCAGCCCCTCTGATATTCAGTCTATTGTGAAAAAAGCCATTGTGGAGAGGCTGAAGGGCGTATACGGGATAAGCTGGTTCCAGGAAGATGGCGCACAGTACCCGATCAGGATTTTTCTGATGAAAGACGAGGCGGTGATCGGGCTGGATACGACCGGTGAATCGCTCCACAAGCGCGGCTACCGGAGGCTGACGGCGAAAGCGCCGATTTCGGAGACGCTTGCATCGGCACTCATTATGCTGACTCCGTGGAAAGCGGACCGGATTCTCGTTGACCCGTTCTGCGGCAGCGGAACATTCCCCATTGAGGCTGCAATGATGGCGGCGGGTATTGCGCCCGGTATGAATCGCAGCTTTCTGGCGGAATCATGGGACAATCTGGTGAAGCGCAGAATGTGGTATGATGCTGTTACGGAGGCACGGGATCTCGTGGACACTACGGTAGAGACAGATATTCAGGGCTATGACATTGACGGTGAAGTGATTAAGGCAGCGCGGGAGAATGCGCGGCTGGCAGGTGTGGACCATCTGATCCATTTCCAGAAGCGGCCGGTGTCGGAACTGAGTCATCCGAAAAAGTATGGATTTGTCATTACGAACCCTCCGTACGGAGAGCGCATTGAGGACAGAGAGAATCTCCCGGCTCTGTATCGGGAGATCGGACAGGCCTTCGGGCGACTGGATTCCTGGTCTGAGTATGTGATTACCTCTTATGAGCAGGCTGAAAAATATATCGGCAAAAAGGCGGATAAGAACCGGAAAATTTATAACGGTATGATTAAAACGTACTATTATCAGTTTATCGGGCCGCGCCCGCCGAAGAAGAAAAGCGGGGATATGAATTGAAAAAGGAATATATGGGAGCGCTGGCAGCTGCAGGAGCTGCTGTGGCGCTGACGGTCTGTGCTGCAGGCACGGAAAGGATTCAGCCGGGTCAGGTTCAGACAGAAGTGGAAAATGAGAGGGACGTGTCAGCTGATGTGAATGTGTCTGAGACAGAACATGATTTGTGTGTTTCAGAGACAGGCAGTGGAGGCGAAGCCGGACAGCTGATTCTTGCTGTGCCGTTTCCGGAACCGGAAAAGGAAGGCGGAGGGAAGCCTCCGGTTCTGACGCAGACGCTGTCTCTGCTCCCGCAGCGCTGGTATGCCGGGGATTATGGGAAGAAGCCTGTCGTGAAAAGCCAGGGAAAGTACGGTACCTGCTGGGCGCTTACGGCAACCTCCGCAATGGAGGCAGCTCTGCTTCCGCAGGAACATATGGTGTTTTCTGCTGACCATCTGACACGGAATAATGCATTTACGGTGGATGTTGAGGATGGCGGGGATTATCTGATGACGATGGCGTATCTGAGCGGCTGGCAGGGACCGGTGACAGAGGAAGAGGATCCGTACGGGGATGAATATTCGCCGGATGGGCTGCAGCCATCTGTCCATGTACAGGAAATCCAGGTGCTTGACGATGCGTCTGCAGAAGAAATCAAAAGCGCCGTATACGCCTGCGGTGCTGTGCAGACTTCACTGTATATGAACCGGGAAACGACGGCTGCGGACAGCAGTTATTATAATAAAGAGAAAACGGCATATTATGATCCTCTGCCTGCAGTTCCGAATCATGATGTGCTGATTCTCGGCTGGGATGATTCATTTTCCAGGTTTTATTTCCGGCAGACACCGCCTGTGGACGGGACGTGGATTTGTCAGAATACCTGGGGCGGTGAATTCGGCACGGACGGGATTTTTTATGTCTCTTACGCCGATGCCAATATAGGACAGATGGGAATTGTCTACAGCAGAATTGAATCTGCGGATAATTATGACCGGATTTATCAGACAGACGAGTGCGGATGGCAGGGGAAACAGGGCTATGATAACGGGACCTGCTGGTTTGCCAATGTCTATACGGCACAGGAGAGTGAGAGGCTGTCCGCTTTCGGATTTTATGCGACTGCCCGTGATACATCCTATGAACTGTATGTGGTGCGTGATTTCAGCGGCGTGGAGTCCTTTGCGGACCGGCAGTTTCTGCAGAGCGGCAGTATGGAGCACATCGGGTACTATACAGTTGATCTTAGGAAACCGGTGAGCCTGAATCATGAAGAACAGTTCGCCGTTGTGGTAAAAATTACATCTTCCGCAGATGAAAATCCGGTGGCGGTGGAATATCGGGCGGATGAATATACCATGAATGTTACAACGGAAGGGAAAGAGGGGTATCTGAGCCAGTACGGAAATTACTGGGAGAATACGGAAGAACGCTTTGGCACCAACGTCTGTCTGAAAGCCTACACGAAGCTTTGCGATGATAATTTATAAACAGAGATGTGAAAGTCTCAAAATTATACAAAGAAGTCCGATGTAAAACAACGATTTTTTGTAGAAATCAGGTGATTTACAGGGAAATACTGTTTGTGTTATACTTTCTAGGTTAAAAGCAGCTGCAGGGCATCCTGTGTTTGCGGGGAGCGGGCATGTGATCTCCCGCCATCCGGGAGTCTGCCGTACAGTCTGCGAAAAGGAGAACACTGTGGAGAGAATTATTTTTGCAACTGGAAATGAGGGAAAGATGCGGGAAATCCGCATGATTCTTGCCGACCTGGGTATTCCGGTGGTTTCCATGAAGGAGGCCGGAATTTCAGCGGAGGTCGAGGAGAACGGAAAAAGTTTTGAGGAGAATGCGCTGATCAAGGCTGTGGCTGTCATGAAGCAGTGCGGAGAGATTGTGCTTGCGGATGACTCGGGCCTGGAGATCGACTTTCTGGATGGGGCTCCGGGGATCTATTCCGCGCGGTTCATGGGGGAAGATACGTCCTATGATATCAAAAATGCTGCGCTGATCGAAAAGCTGGATGGTGTGCCGGATGAACAGCGTACAGCGCGCTTCGTGTGCGTGATTGCCTGTGCGTTTCCTGACGGGCGCACGCTGACCAGCTATGGAGCCATGGAGGGGCGCATCGGATATGAGATAAAGGGAGAGAACGGGTTCGGCTATGATCCGATTTTTTATCTTCCGGAATACGGATGCACCTCGGCGGAGATTTCGCCGGAACAGAAGAATGAGCTGAGCCACAGGGGCAAAGCGCTTCGCGGAATCAAAGACAGACTGAAGGAAATTCTGGAGAAGGGCTGAGGGAACGGATATGAGGATTCTTGTTGTGAGTGACACACACGGGCATGAGGAAAATCTGGTCAGAGTGCTGCGCCAGTATGGCACGCCGGACTACATGATTCATCTGGGAGATTCTGAGAGCGGAGAAGAGTATATCAGGAGCCTGGTGGACTGTCCGGTATATATGGTGGCGGGGAACTGTGATTTTTTCACAAATCTTCCCAGAACAAAAATCGTGGAGCTTGGGAACTGCAGAATTCTGATGACCCATGGCCATTACTATTACGTTTCCGTCGGCACACGGGATCTGGTGGAGGAGGCCAGAACAAATGGCTGCAATGTGGTGATGTTCGGACATACCCACAGGCCGTTTATTGACAGAAGTGATCCTGAGCTGACTGTGCTCAATCCGGGCAGCCTTTCCTTCCCGAGGCAGGAGGGACGGCGTCCGAGCTATGTGGTTATGGATGTACACAGAGATGCGCCGCCGGAATATTCTCTTTTCTATCTGTGATTGCTGAGATTGTATCTCAGAAAAAGCTTGACTTTACAGATACACCCGTGTTACACTATACGGGCGTATGGAAGCAGGCTTTTTTTTTGTGCCTATAAACAGAAAACAGCAGCGCATGCTGCTGACGCAAACTTAAAACAGAGAGCGAGGTGGAAGTTGTGCGTGTAAGAATCACATTGGCATGTACTGAGTGTAAGCAGCGTAATTACAACATGACAAAGGATAAGAAAACTCATCCGGACCGTATGGAAACGAAGAAATACTGCCGTTTCTGTAAGGCACACACATTACACAAGGAAACGAAATAATCGGTAGATTCGTGCAAAGGAAGTGAAGGTATGGCAAAAACAGATAAAGCAGGAAAAAGCTCTGCAAAGAGCTGGTTTGACGGCCTGAAAGCTGAGTTTAAGAAGATCATATGGCCGGATCGCAAGTCGCTTGTAAAGCAGACTGGTGCCGTTGTTGCCGTTTCTATCGTACTCGGAATGATCATTGCCCTGATGGATTTTATTTTCCAGTACGGCATCGATATTCTGGTAAACATCAGTTTCTAAATGAAGTGAGGGCAAGGTGATTGTATGGCAGAAGCTAGCTGGTATGTAGTGCATACTTATTCCGGGTATGAGAATAAAGTAAAGGCCAACATCGAGAAGACAATCGAGAACCGCCATCTGGAAGAACAGATTCTGGAGGTTCGAGTTCCGCTTCAGGATGTGGTGGAAGTCAAAAATGGTGTGAAGAAGACAGTTCAGAAGAAAATGTTTCCGGGCTATGTGCTTCTCAACATGGTAATGAACGATGATACCTGGTATGTCGTAAGAAATACAAGAGGTGTTACCGGATTCGTTGGCCCGGGATCAAAGCCGGTTCCGCTTACGGAGACAGAGATGTTTAACCTTGGTATTCAGGCGAACAACATTGACGTGGACTTCGCGGAGGGCGACATGGTAACTGTAATCGGCGGTGTCTGGAAGGATACGGTTGGTGTGATCCAGTCGATGAACCAGGCAAAGCAGAGCGTTACAATCAACGTTGAACTGTTCGGTCGTGAAACACCGGTAGAGATAAGTTTCACAGAGATCAGAAAGTATGATAATTAAAACAAATTAACTCCCCGGCAATCGGCCGCGGGACGTGGGAGGGAAGACCCCCGACATTACCACATAGGAGGTGCCTGACATGGCAAAGAAAGTAACTGGTTATATTAAATTACAGATTCCTGCTGGCAAAGCAACACCGGCTCCGCCTGTTGGACCGGCTCTCGGACAGCACGGTGTGAACATTGTTCAGTTTACAAAAGAGTTCAATGCAAGAACGGCTGACAAGGGTGATTTGATCATCCCGGTTGTTATTACTGTATACGCAGACAGAAGCTTCAGCTTCATCACAAAGACTCCGCCTGCAGCAGTTCTTCTGAAGAAGGCATGCAACCTGAAATCAGGTTCAGGAGTTCCGAACAAGACAAAGGTAGCTACAATCTCCAAGGATAAGATCAGAGAGATCGCAGAGACAAAGATGCCGGATCTGAACGCAGGCAGCATCGAAGCAGCTATGAGCATGATCGCAGGTACAGCCCGCAGCATGGGTATTACCGTTGAGGAATAATCAGATATCTTTTGTAGACAAAACGAACAAGTGGGAGGGCAATCCCCGCAAACACCACCAGGAGGTTATTTAATATGAAAAGAGGAAAGAAATACGCAGAGGCTGCAAAGGCAATCGACCGTACAGTTCTCTACGATGTTAACGATGCTATCGCACTGGCTAAGAAGTCAGCAGTAGCAAAATTTGATGAGACAATCGAAGTTCATATCAGAACAGGCTGTGATGGACGTCATGCAGATCAGCAGATCCGTGGCGCAGTAGTACTTCCGCATGGAACAGGTAAGAAGGTTCGCGTGCTTGTATTCGCAAAGAACGCAAAGGCTGATGAGGCTGTTGCAGCAGGTGCAGAGTACGTAGGAGCAGAGGAGCTGATTCCGAAGATCCAGAACGAAGGATGGCTTGATTTTGACGTTGTAGTAGCAACACCGGATATGATGGGCGTTGTTGGACGTCTGGGTCGTGTACTTGGACCGAAGGGTCTTATGCCGAACCCGAAAGCCGGAACAGTTACCATGGATGTAACAAAGGCTGTTAAGGACATCAAAGCTGGTAAGATTGAATACAGATTGGACAAGACAAATATCATTCACGTGCCAATTGGTAAAGCTTCTTTCACAGAGGAGCAGTTAACGGACAACTTCCAGACGCTTATTGAAGCAATCAACAAGGCAAGACCGGCAGCAGTAAAGGGCCAGTTCCTCAGAAGCGTAACAATCGCTCCGACAATGGGACCGGGAATCAAACTGAATCCGGTAAAGCTTGCTTAATCATTGCAGACTCAAATCCCCGAAGGTACGCGCTTCGGGGATTTTTGAGTAATATTGTAAATAAAAATGTTGACACATGGAACAACATGTGCTATTCTATGCAAGATGACTGCCGAAGACAGCAGGTGCCGCAAGGCATAAGTTGAAAACGCCTGCCGAGGAGTATGGATTCTAAGGAAGAATTTTGATGCCCTCTGTCTGACAGGGGGCTTTTTATATTCCTGATTTATCCGGCGGTACACTCAAATCTATAAGGAGGTGCACCAATCATGGCAAAAATCGAACTGAAGAAACCTGTCGTAGCTGAGATCGCTGAGAATATCAAAGATGCTCAGTCCGTTATTCTGATTCACTATTCAGGTATTACGGTAGAGGCAGATACAGAGCTTCGTAAAGAGATGAGAGAAGCAGGTATCATCTACAAAGTATACAAGAATACGATGATGAATTTCGCATTCCAGGGAACAGAGTTTGAGCCGCTCACAAAGCATCTGGAAGGTCCGAATGCAGTAGCAATCGCTAAAGATGACGCAACTGCTCCGGCAAGAATCCTTGCTAAGTACAACAAGAAGGCTCCGACAGTAAAGATGCTGGCTGGCGTTGTGGAAGGCAACTACTACGACGAGAATTCTGTATCTGCTCTGTCAAGCATTCCGTCCAGAGAAGTTCTTCTCGGAAGACTCTTTGGAAGCATGCAGTCTCCGGTTGCCAACTTTGCTCGTGTTATTAATCAGATCGCAGAAGCAAAGGCTGAGTAGGAGACAGGTTATTTAGAACAAACAGTATTTGAAAACAATTTATAATCAGGAGGAAAATGAAATGGCAAAGCTTACAACAGCTGAATTTATCGAAGCTATTAAAGAGTTAACTGTACTTGAGCTGAACGAGCTCGTAAAAGCATGTGAAGAAGAATTTGGTGTATCTGCAGCAGCAGGCGTAGTAGTAGCAGCAGCTGGCCCGGCAGAAGAGAAAGAAGAGAAGACAGAGTTCGACGTAGAGCTGACAGAAGTTGGCCCGAACAAGGTTAAGGTTATCAAGGTTGTTCGTGAAGCTACAGGACTTGGCCTGAAGGAAGCTAAGGAAGTAGTAGACGGCGCTCCGAAGGTAATCAAAGAAGGCGCATCCAAGGCAGAAGCAGAAGAGATGAAGACAAAGCTCGAAGCAGAAGGCGCAAAGGTTACATTGAAATAGTCGCGAAAGCTACAAGCCGTGCGAAAATAAACAGAGAGACCGCAGGGGAAATTTATTTACCCTGCGGTCTCTCTGTTTATTTTCATAGGGCGCCAGCCCTATCTTCTTCTAAATATAAAATATCTGTTGCATTTCTGCCGCTAAATTCCTATAATATATAGTAATATTATATAAAATTTATACAAAAAGAAGGGAAAAAAGAGATGAAATGTAAAAAATCAATGACCAAAATCCATCTGATCTCCTTAATATTCCTCCTGTCTGCCCTGTGTCTTGGCACTGTGACAGCTTATGCTTCCACTTCCTTTGACGGAATTATGCGCTATACGTATACGACCGGAGCATTCTCATCAAAAGAGGGCGGCACAGTCAGATGGACCAGCGGAAATGCAGAATTTAATGGAGATGCAGACTGGCTGATCCGTACACTTCTTGTTGACGGTTCCGGATCACTTCCTGATTTTGCCCCGGAATACTGCAGCTCATACGGCTGGAGAGAAGTGGCACCATGGAACAAGGATACGGGAGGGTTTATCTTGTACACGAGCAGGATCGACGTCGGAGAGGGCATTACCTCTGTCGGTACGTATAATTTCTGTTCGATGAATAATCTGACAGAAGTATATCTTCCGTCCGGCCTGACATCCATCGGCGAGGGGGCTTTTTCAGGATGCACCAAATTAAGCAAAGTCTGTATCCCCGAAAGCGTTACATCCATCGCACCGGATGCATTCAGATTGTCACCCAGCGACCTGGTGATTTACTGTAAATCAGGCTCTTATGCAAATAGTTATGCTCTTGCAAATGGGATGAAAGTTTATCTCACAGACAAGAGTGAATGTGATAATAACGGACACCGTCCCGGAACAGCAGCCACCTGCACATCCCCGCAGCTCTGTACTGTCTGCGGTGTTGAGCTGGCGCAGGCGATGGGCCATAATTACACGGCTGCTACCTGTGAAGCACCGCAGAAATGTACACGGTGCGGCGCGACAAAGGGTGAAGCTCTGGGACATACCTGGGGAGATTGGAAGACTCTCACCGCAGCTACGACTGTATCGCCGGAAAAACAGTATCGTCAGTGTACTGTCTGCGGAGAAAAAGAAACACGAACCTATGGTGAAAAGCTGAGCGCTGCCAAAAAGGTGACAGGTATCCGCATAAGCGGCACCTCCTCACAGCTTCTCGCAGGGAAAAAGATGACGCTGGAGGCAGTCGTATCACCGACCAATGCTTCCAACAAAAATGTAACATGGAGCAGCAGCAACACCGCGTACGCGTCAGTGAGTGATTCCGGTGTGGTGACGGCAAAGGCGGCCGGTGCAGGAAAAACAGTGACGATTACCGCGCAGGCCCAGGACGGAAGCGGCAAACAGGCTTCCTATCAGATCAATATCAAGGGTGCTGTCAAAAAGATCACGCTGAAAGCATCAAAGAAAACAGTAAAGGCCGGAAAAAAGCTGACCATTAAGGCCACAGTCAAAGTTGGAACAGGCGGAAGCAAGGCGCTGACATGGAGCAGCAGCAATAAAAAGTACGCGACAGTCAGCTCCAAAGGTGTTGTGACCGCAAAGAAAGCCGGAAAAGGAAAGACAGTGACGATCACAGCGAAAGCAAAGGACGGCAGCGGAAAGAAGGCAACGATTAAGATTAAAATCAAATAAAACATCTGCGTCCAGTATGCTGCAGAAATCGTGTCCTGTTATGGGAAATCTCCCCGGCTTTTGGGCCGGGGATTTTTATATTCCTGAAATATCAGCTCTGAAAAAATAAAATCAAAAAAACTTCCAAAAACACTTGACGGAATTTGATGATTATGCTAGAGTGTAGGTTGCACTATTGTGCAGGATTATGCCCTGCGGTATAACTATGCCCAAAAGTAGAATCAGACTGCAGAAAGAACAGAGGTGAAACATCAATGGAGAAAAACAGGATACGTCCTATTACAAATGGTAAAGGCTTTCGTATGAGTTACTCGCGTCAGAAGGAAGTCCTTGAGATGCCGAATCTTATTGAGGTTCAGAAGGACTCTTACCAGTGGTTTCTGGATGAGGGACTCAAAGAAGTCTTTGATGATATCTCACCGATTGAAGATTACAGCGGCAAGCTGAGTCTTGAGTTTGTGGATTTCAAGCTGTGTGAAGACGATGTGAAATACTCGATTGAGGAGTGCGTGGAGCGGGATGCTACGTTTGCAGCACCGCTGAAAGTCAGGGTACGTCTCCATAATAAAGAAAATGACGAGATCAGCGAGCATGATATTTTCATGGGCGATCTTCCTTTGATGACGGCTACAGGTACGTTCGTTATCAATGGTGCTGAACGAGTTATTGTCAGTCAGCTCGTTCGTTCCCCGGGTATTTATTATGGTATTGCCCATGATAAGCTCGGCAAAAAGCTGTATTCCTGTACCGTGATTCCGAACCGCGGTGCGTGGCTGGAATACGAGACAGACTCCAATGATGTTTTTTACGTGCGTGTTGACCGTACGAGAAAGGTGCCGGTTACGGTTCTGATCCGTGCCCTCGGCATCGGTTCCAATGCAGAAATTATAGAGATGTTCGGCGAGGAGCCGAAGATTGTGGCCACACTTGCGAAGGATACTTCCGAAAACTATCAGGAGGGTCTGCTTGAGCTGTACAAAAAGATCCGTCCCGGCGAGCCGCTGGCGGTGGAGAGTGCAGAGAGCCTGATCATGAGTATGTTCTTTGACCCGCGCCGTTATGATCTGGCGAAGGTCGGAAGATATAAATTCAATAAAAAGCTGATGCTCCGCAACCGTATCAACGGACAGATTCTTGCAGAGGATGTCATTGATACGACAACCGGAGAGATTCTGGCAGAGGCAGGCACAGAGGTGACACGTGAGCTTGCCGATACGATCCAGAATGCCGCTGTTCCGTACGTTATGATCCGCACGGAGGAGCGTGATGTCAAGGTAATTTCTTCCATGATGGTTGATCTGAGATCCTTTGTGGACTGTGAGCCGCGTCAGCTCGGAATCACAGAGTTAGTATATTACCCGGCACTTCAGAAAATACTGGAAGAAAATGAGAACATCGAGGATATCAGGGATGCGATCCGCAGATCCGTTCATGAACTGATTCCGAAGCACATTACTAAGGAAGATATTATTGCTTCCATCAACTACAATATTCATCTGGAGTACGGCATCGGTACCGATGACGATATCGACCATCTTGGAAACCGTCGTATCCGTGCGGTTGGTGAGCTTCTGCAGAACCAGTACCGTATCGGTCTCTCCAGACTGGAGCGTGTTGTCCGTGAGCGTATGACAACACAGGAGATTGAGGGAATCTCACCGCAGTCCCTGATCAATATCAAGCCTGTAACTGCAGCAGTGAAGGAATTCTTCGGTTCCTCCCAGCTGTCCCAGTTCATGGATCAGAACAACCCGCTCGGTGAGCTGACACACAAGAGACGTCTCTCCGCACTTGGACCTGGTGGTCTTTCCAGAGAGAGAGCCGGATTTGAGGTGCGAGACGTTCACTATTCCCATTACGGAAGAATGTGTCCGATCGAGACCCCTGAAGGTCCGAATATCGGTCTGATCAACTCACTGGCGACTTATGCGAGAATCAATGAATACGGTTTCGTTGAGGCACCGTACCGCAAGATAGACAAGTCAGATCCGAAGAATCCGCGTGTCACAGAGGAAGTAGTCTACATGACGGCGGATGAAGAAGACAATTACCACGTAGCACAGGCGAACGAACCTCTGGATGCAGAAGGACATTTCGTTCATAAGAACGTATCCGGTCGTTACCGCGAAGAGACACAGGAGTATGAGCGCAGCATGTTTGACTTCATGGACGTGTCTCCGAAGATGGTGTTCTCAGTCGCTACAGCCCTGATTCCGTTCCTGGAGAACGACGACGCCAACCGTGCGCTGATGGGTTCCAACATGCAGCGTCAGGCCGTTCCTCTGCTGACCACAGAGGCGCCTGTAGTCGGTACAGGTATGGAAACAAAAGCAGCCGTTGACTCCGGTGTCTGCGTTGTCGCAAAGCACGCCGGTGTTGTGGAGCGTTCCACATCCAAGGAGATTGTGGTACGTGCAGATGATGGCAGCAGAGATGAATATCATCTGATGAAGTTTGTTCGAAGCAATCAGAGCAACTGCTACAACCAGCGCCCCATTGTTTTCAAGGGAGAGCGTGTGGAGCAGGGTCAGGTTATCGCCGATGGTGCATCCACATCAAACGGTGAGATCGCACTTGGCAAGAACCCGCTGATCGGTTTCATGACATGGGAAGGCTACAACTACGAGGATGCCGTTCTGCTCAGCGAGAAGCTGGTCATGGATGATGTATATACATCTATTCATATTGAAGAGTACGAGGCGGAGGCCCGTGACACGAAGCTTGGAGCAGAGGAAATCACGAGAGACGTTCCGGGTGTCGGAGACGATGCACTCAAGGACCTTGATGAGAGAGGAATTATCCGTATCGGTGCAGAGGTACGCGCCGGTGATATCCTTGTCGGAAAGGTTACGCCGAAGGGCGAGACAGAGCTG
The DNA here is from genome assembly GCA_004557975.1 of Lachnospiraceae bacterium. Classification (GTDB taxonomy): domain Bacteria; phylum Bacillota; class Clostridia; order Lachnospirales; family Lachnospiraceae; genus Choladousia. The sequence goes on along the minus strand of SFEV01000036.1, from coordinate 11,760 downwards.
ACTGCAGAAGAGCGTCTGCTGCGTGCAATCTTCGGTGAAAAGGCACGTGAGGTGCGTGATACTTCTCTGAAGGTACCCCACGGTGAATACGGAATTGTCGTGGATGCGAAGGTATTCACACGCGAAAATGGCGATGAGCTCTCACCTGGTGTAAATCAGGCAGTAAGAATTTATATAGCACAGAAGAGAAAAATTTCTGTCGGTGACAAGATGGCAGGCCGTCACGGTAACAAGGGTGTTGTTTCCCGCGTGCTTCCGGTAGAGGATATGCCGTTCCTGCCAAATGGACGTCCGCTTGATATCGTGCTGAATCCGCTGGGTGTGCCGTCACGTATGAATATCGGACAGGTGCTTGAGATTCACTTAAGCCTTGCGGCAAAGGCACTTGGCTTCAACGTTTCCACTCCGGTCTTTGACGGTGCAAACGAGGCCGATATTATGGACACTCTGGACCTGGCAAACGATTACGTCAATTTGGAGTGGGATGAGTTTAAAGCAAAACATGAGGAAGAGCTGCTTCCGGAGGTTATGGATTATCTGTATGAGAACAGAGAACACAGAAAGCTCTGGAAAGGCGTTCCGATTTCAAGAGATGGTAAGGTCAGACTGCGTGACGGACGTACCGGTGAGTATTTTGACAGTCCGGTAACCATTGGACACATGCATTATCTGAAGCTGCACCATCTGGTAGATGACAAGATTCATGCGCGTTCTACGGGACCGTACTCCCTCGTTACGCAGCAGCCTCTCGGCGGTAAGGCCCAGTTCGGCGGACAGCGTTTCGGAGAGATGGAGGTATGGGCGCTGGAGGCATACGGCGCATCCTATACGCTTCAGGAGATCCTGACTCTGAAGTCCGATGATATTGTCGGCCGTGTAAAAACGTACGAAGCGATCATCAAGGGCGAAAATATTCCGGAGCCGGGTATCCCGGCATCCTTCAAGGTGCTCCTGAAGGAGCTTCAGTCTCTCGGTATGGATGTTAAGGTACTGAAGGATGACAATACAGAGGTTGAGCTCGTCGAGACCATTGACTACGGCGACACAGATCTTCGCTCTGTCATTGAAGGCGACCGAAAGTACAACAACCATGAGGAGGATTCACTCGGAAGCTACGGCTACAGCCAGCAGGAATTTGAGGGCGAGGAGCTCGTCGATGTGGAAGAAGAGAGCAGCGATGATGGATTTTATGATATGGAAGAAACTTTTGACGAAGAGTAGCGTGTGAAAGGAGTACCATCAATGCCAGAGACAACAAACAACGAAGTGTATCAGCCGATGACGTTTGAGGCGATCAAAATCGGCCTTGCTTCTCCGGAGAAGATCAGAGAGTGGTCTCACGGAGAGGTAAAGAAGCCGGAAACCATAAATTACAGGACACTGAAACCGGAGAAAGAAGGACTTTTCTGCGAGCGCATTTTCGGACCGAGCAAGGACTGGGAGTGTCACTGTGGAAAGTACAAGAAAATCCGCTATAAAGGCGTTGTCTGCGACCGATGCGGCGTAGAAGTTACCAAAGCCAGCGTCCGCAGAGAGCGCATGGGCCACATTGAGCTGGCTGCGCCGGTATCCCACATCTGGTACTTTAAAGGTATTCCGTCCAGAATGGGTCTTGTACTGGATCTTTCTCCGCGTACACTGGAGAAAGTACTGTACTTTGCCAACTATATCGTTCTGGATCCGGGCGCTACGGACCTGCACTACAAGCAGGTGCTGACAGAGCGCGAGTATCAGGAAGCAAAGGAGAAATGGGGTTCTGCATTCCGTGCAGGCATGGGTGCGGAATCCATTAAGGAGCTGCTTGAAGCTCTTGATATGGAGAAGGAGTCCGAGGAACTCAAGAAGGGTCTGAAGGAATCCACAGGCCAGAAGCGTGCACGTATTATCAAGAGGCTGGAGGTTGTGGAAGCATTCCGCGAGTCCGGCAACCGTCCTGAATGGATGATCATGACGGTGATTCCGGTCATTCCGCCGGATCTGCGTGCCATGGTACAGCTGGACGGCGGTCGTTTTGCCACCTCCGACCTGAATGATCTGTACCGCAGAATTATCAACAGAAACAACCGTCTGAAGAGACTGCTGGAGCTGGGCGCTCCGGATATCATTGTCCGCAACGAGAAGCGTATGCTGCAGGAGGCAGTGGATGCACTGATCGACAACGGACGCCGCGGCCGTCCTGTTACAGGCCCGGGCAACCGTCCGCTGAAGTCTCTCTCCGACATGCTGAAAGGTAAATCAGGACGTTTCCGTCAGAACCTGCTCGGAAAACGTGTTGACTATTCAGGACGTTCCGTTATCGTCGTAGGACCTGAGCTGAAGATTTATCAGTGCGGTCTTCCGAAACAGATGGCTCTGGAGCTGTTCAAACCCTTTGTTATGAAGGAGCTTGTGGCAAACGGAACCTCCCATAATATTAAAAATGCAAAGAAAATGGTGGAGCGTCTCCAGCCGGAGGTTTGGGACGTGCTTGAGGATGTCATCAAAGAGCATCCTGTTATGCTGAACCGTGCTCCTACACTGCATCGTCTCGGCATCCAGGCGTTTGAGCCGATTCTGGTAGAAGGTAAAGCTATCAAGCTTCATCCGCTGGTATGTACCGCTTTCAACGCCGATTTCGACGGAGACCAGATGGCTGTCCACCTGCCTCTGTCTGTGGAAGCTCAGGCTGAGTGCCGCTTCCTGCTCCTGTCTCCGAACAACCTGCTGAAGCCTTCTGACGGAGGCCCGGTGGCCGTTCCTTCACAGGATATGGTCCTTGGTATTTACTATCTGACGCAGGAACGTCCCGGTGCGGTCGGCGAGGGTAAGATCTTTAAGAGCGTAAACGAGGCAATCCTGGCATATGAGAATAAGTTCCTGACACTCCAGTCACGGATCAAAGTCCGTATGCACAAGAAGCTGGAGGATGGCAGTGTGCTGGAAGGTACAGTGGAGTCTACACTGGGACGTTTCCTGTTTAATGAAATCCTTCCGCAGGATCTCGGATTTGTGGACCGTACAGTTCCGGGCAATGAGCTGAAGCTGGAAGTAGATTTCCTGGTAGGAAAGAAGCAGCTGAAGCAGATTCTGGAGAAGGTCATCAATACACACGGGGCAACAAAGACGGCAGAGGTGCTGGATGATATCAAGGCCATGGGATACAAATATTCCACAAGAGCGGCCATGACAGTATCTATCTCCGACATGACCGTGCCGCCTGAGAAGCCGGCCCTGATCCAGAAAGCACAGGATACAGTGGACAAGATCACACGCAACTTCAAGCGTGGTCTGATCACTGAGGAAGAGCGTTACAAAGAAGTCGTTGAGACATGGAAGGAGACGGATGATATCCTGACCAAGGCCCTGCTCGACGGACTTGACAAATACAATAATATCTTCATGATGGCCGATTCAGGTGCCCGTGGTTCTGACAAGCAGATCAAACAGCTTGCCGGTATGCGTGGTCTGATGGCCGATACAACAGGACATACGATCGAGCTTCCTATCAAGTCAAACTTCCGTGAAGGTCTTGACGTACTGGAGTACTTCATGTCCGCCCACGGTGCACGTAAGGGTCTGTCTGATACGGCTCTGCGTACGGCTGACTCAGGTTACCTGACAAGACGTCTTGTGGATGTATCTCAGGAGCTGATTATCCGTGAGGTAGACTGCAGTGAGGGCAGAGACGACATTCCGGGAATGTGGGTAAAATCCTTCACAGACGGACGTGAGGAGATTGAGAGTGTTCAGGAGCGTATCACAGGACGTGTTTCCTGCGAGACGATTACAGATAAAAACGGTGAAGTCATCGTCAAGGCAAACCATATGATTACGCCGAAGCGTGCCGCACGTATTATGAAAGATGGTGTGAACGCTGAGGGCAAGCCGTATGAGAAGATCAAGATCCGTACAATTCTGACCTGCCGTTCCCATAACGGTGTGTGTGCAAAGTGTTACGGAGCCAACCTGGCAACCGGTGAGTCCGTTCAGGTAGGTGAGGCTGTCGGCATCATTGCTGCTCAGTCAATCGGTGAGCCTGGTACACAGCTTACAATGCGTACGTTCCATACCGGTGGTGTTGCCGGCGGCGATATCACACAGGGTCTTCCGCGTGTCGAGGAGCTTTTTGAGGCACGAAAACCGAAGGGTCTTGCAATTATTACAGAGATCGCCGGTGTTGCCACAATCCGTGATACGAAGAAGAAACGTGAGATTATCGTCACCAACAATGAGACAGGTGAGTCCAAGACGTATCTCATTCCCTATGGCTCCAGAATCAAGGCTGTTGACGGCATTTATCTGGAAGCCGGCGATGCACTTACAGAAGGTAGTGTAAATCCTCATGACATCCTTAAGATCAAGGGCGTTGAGGAAGTGCAGGACTACATGCTCCGCGAGGTACAGCGTGTATACCGTCTGCAGGGTGTTGAAATCAATGACAAGCATATCGAAGTTATTGTTCGCCAGATGCTGAAGAAGATTCGCATTGAGAATAACGGAGATACCGATTTTCTGCCGGGCACACTGGTGGATATCCTGGAGTATGAAGATGCGAATGAGAAAATGATCGCAGAGGGCAAAGAACCGGCTGAAGGCAAGCGTGTCATGCTCGGTATCACGAAGGCATCTCTCGCGACCAACTCCTTCATGTCGGCAGCTTCCTTCCAGGAGACAACGAAGGTACTGACTGAGGCGGCCATCAAGGGCAAGGTTGACCCGCTGATTGGTCTGAAGGAGAATGTAATCATTGGTAAGCTGATTCCGGCAGGTACCGGTATGAAGCGTTACCGCAACGTCAAGCTGGATGTTTCAGGAACAGATGATTACAAGTATGAAGAAGATCTGGATGATGAGTTTGCACTGGATGAGCTGGATGAGGATGCGGAGCTGACTCTTGATGAGATGGACGATCTTCCGGAAGAAGAGGAAACAGAAGCCGCTGAGGATATGGATTTCGCTGGAGAAGAACTGGCAGCGGAAGAGGATGATGCGGAGGAAGATGATTTCTCTGATTCTGAAGAACTGACAGAAGAATAATTCAGAAACAGTATTTTTGAGGCGGCTGTGACTTTTCGTGTCACAGCCGCCTCTGTTCATAATTGTATATTCTTTATTGTATATTCTCTGAAAAACTTTTATTATTTCCTGCAGAGCTCTGATTCAGATAAATTCTGTTATCCAAATGACTGTCCTTTAATCCGGATTAGAGTCACCTTCGTCATCCAAAAGCTCTGTCCCTTTAATCTTTGGCTTTTTTGATGACTTTCTTTCCCTGTGTACAGTCCTCTGCTGATCCTTAATATCGTGCATCAGTTTCCTGAAAGACATGTCCTCGGAAAGACTGTCGGGATTCTCATAAAAATCGTCCTCCTCACAGGGATTAACATAGCCATAGTTGGGAGGATACGGGGCAGAACCGTTTCCATAATACGGGCCAGACGGAGGAACGCTGCCATTTGGATACGGAGCACCATAAGTAGTTGGATTTGCAGGACCGTATCCCATGTAAGGCGCAGAGCCCGGTGGATAAACAGACGGTGCAGGGTTCATATTCTGGAAATTCTGCGGTTCTCCAAAATTCCGTGGTTCTGTGTAATTCTGTGGTTCTTCATAAAAATCCTTCTTTTTTCTTTTCCTGGCCAGAGGTCTGAAAATTGTTTTCCGTCCCGTCCATCCGACAATTCTCACAAGGACAATGCCCCAGAAAATACCGAAAGAATCGATCAGGACATCGCGCTTCGACGGTGACCGCCCTGCCACAAGAGACTGATGATATTCGTCACCGCAGGCGAAGGCGACACAGAACAGTCCGGCGACCAGCATCAGAAGGATTCCGCGCAGTCCGTATACGTAAAGCGGAAACGCAACAGACACCGCCAGAGCAAAATATTCTGTCATATGAGCGATTTTGCGGATGGCACCGTGGAATCTGGTTGCCAGGCTTTCAATCTCCCACGGTTCAAAATTTGTATCCAGCACCTGATCGCCGATCTCAACAATCTTGTAGCTTACTTTATAGCTGAGCTGTGACGAGGTGACGCCGTCCTGTGAAGAGAAAGAAAAAATAAGGTACATCATGCAGATCGCAGGCAGAAATGACAGCGGTTTTAAAACAATTCGTAAAAAAGTACGCATCTATAAGCTCCCCCTGTTTCTTCTTATTATAATATGTAATGATTCGCCGCAACGGCATATACGACCAAATGCGTCTAAATGCCGGGAAAATAAACTTCGTTAGATTTTCGATATTTTATCATTACTGAGCCGGACTGTCCAGTATTTTAAAAGAAAGATAAGGAAAACAATGAAAGACTCTTCACTGTTTTCGTGCCGCAACATGGAAGCCACAGACACGGTTACTGTTCACTTCGTTCGCAGCAACATGCTTCGCGATGCACAGAAACTGCATTTCATGCAGTTCCGCACGTGATACCCTCGGGATTACCGCGTATTCTGCGCGAAAACATCTGAGAATTTGAAGTGGCTGTAGCAGTCTGCGATACGCCGTCGGGATTTCGCGCATTCTGCGCGAAAACACCTTGCGGAACAGTGGCACGTGAGCAGTAACCAGACAGGAGCTGCGTACGAAAAATAATACAAGAAAACGGCTTGACAGGAAATGGCCGTATAAGTATAATTGAAACTGCGTGAATACGTAGTATTTTTTTGCGCACATTTTCAGCAACCACATGAGTGAAGAACTCAGCCCTAAAAAATCAGGAGGTGAAAGAAATGCCAACATTTAACCAGTTAGTAAGAAAAGGCAGACAGACATCAGAAAAGAAATCTACTGCACCGGCTCTCCAGAAAGGATTTAACTCCTTAAGAAAGAAAGCAACAAATGCTTCTTCTCCGCAGAAGAGAGGGGTTTGTACAGCAGTTAAGACAGCTACACCGAAGAAGCCGAACTCAGCTCTTCGTAAAATCGCCAGAGTACGTCTGTCAAACGGTATCGAGGTAACAAGCTACATTCCGGGTGAAGGACACAATCTTCAGGAGCATAGCGTTGTTCTGATTCGTGGAGGAAGAGTAAAGGACCTTCCGGGTACAAGATATCATATCGTCAGAGGTACACTTGATACAGCAGGTGTTGCCAAGAGACGTCAGGCACGTTCCAAGTACGGTGCCAAGAGACCGAAAGACGCTAAGAAATAATCAGGCGTAGTTCAGAAGGATCACAAGAAGAACTGAATTTTGTTTCACCTATGCGGAGTTCTTATTAACAGGTGGTTGCGGGTTAATATAGAAGTCCTTGCATGAAACACAATTAGCAAGCCACGTTGTGAGTACCTGTGATTTAATTATTATTAAGGAGGGAAGTAACCATGCCACGTAAAGGACATACTCAGAAGCGAGATGTTTTAGCAGATCCGTTATACAACAACAAGGTGGTTACAAAGCTTATCAACAACATCATGCTTGATGGTAAGAAAGGTGTAGCTCAGAAGATCGTATACGGAGCATTCGCAAGAATGGAAGAGAAGACCGGAAAGCCGGCTCTCGATGTGTTTGAAGAAGCAATGAACAATATCATGCCGGTACTGGAAGTTAAAGCAAGACGTATCGGTGGTGCTACGTACCAGGTTCCGATTGAGGTAAGACCGGACAGACGTCAGGCTCTTGCACTTCGCTGGATCACCATGTTCTCCCGCAAGAGAGGCGAGAAGACAATGGAAGAAAGACTGGCTAACGAGCTGATGGATGCAGCTAACAATACAGGCGCATCTGTAAAGAGAAAAGAAGATATGCACAAGATGGCAGAGGCAAACAAGGCTTTTGCTCATTACAGATTCTAAGACCGAAAGCAGCTTGATGAAAGCACGCGATCAAATTAGGAGGAAAAAATTTTGGCTGGAAGAGAATATCCATTAGAGAGAACCAGAAACATTGGTATTATGGCTCATATCGATGCCGGTAAGACTACAACAACAGAGCGTATTCTTTACTATACCGGTGTTAACTATAAGATCGGTGATACTCATGAGGGTACTGCTACCATGGACTGGATGGAGCAGGAGCAGGAAAGAGGTATCACAATTACTTCAGCCGCTACAACATGTCACTGGACTTTGCAGGAAAACTGCAAGCCGAAGCCGGGTGCTCTTGAGCATCGTATCAACATTATTGATACCCCGGGACACGTTGACTTTACTGTAGAGGTAGAGCGTTCACTGCGTGTACTCGATGGTGCTGTCGGTGTATTCTGTGCAAAGGGTGGTGTTGAGCCGCAGTCAGAAAACGTATGGCGTCAGGCAGATACGTACAATGTACCGAGAATGGCATTCATCAACAAGATGGACATCCTTGGCGCAAACTTCTACGGAGCCGTAGAACAGATCAAGACAAGACTTGGAAAGAATGCAATCTGCATTCAGCTTCCGATCGGTAAGGAAGACGAGTTCAAGGGAATTGTCGACCTGTTCGAGATGAAGGCATATATCTACAACGATGATAAGGGCGATGATATCTCTATCGTAGATATCCCGGAGGATATGCAGGATGATGCAGAGCTTTACCGTACAGAACTGGTAGAGAAGATCTGCGAGCTGGATGATGACCTTATGATGGAGTATCTGGAAGGTGAAGAGCCGTCTGTGGATGCTCTTAAGAGGGTACTGAGAAAGGCAACCTGCGAGTGTACAGCTGTTCCGGTATGCTGCGGTACTGCATACAGAAACAAGGGTGTTCAGAAGCTCCTTGATGCAGTTATCGAGTTTATGCCGTCACCGCTTGACATTCCGGCTATCAAGGGTACAGACCTTGACGGCAACGAGGTAGAGAGACATTCTTCCGATGAAGAGCCGTTCTCTGCACTTGCATTCAAGATCATGGCAGACCCGTTCGTTGGTAAACTTGCATTCTTCCGTGTATATTCAGGTACAATGAACTCCGGTTCTTACGTGCTGAACTCTACAAAGGGCAAAAAGGAGCGTGTTGGACGTATCCTTCAGATGCATGCAAATAAGAGAGCAGAACTTGATAAGGTTTACTCCGGAGATATCGCTGCAGCAGTAGGCTTCAAGCTTACAACGACAGGTGATACAATCTGTGACGAACAGCATCCGGTAATTCTTGAGTCCATGGAGTTCCCGGAACCGGTTATCGAGCTTGCAATCGAGCCGAAGACAAAAGCAGGACAGGGCAAGATGGGTGAGGCTCTTGCAAAGCTTGCAGAGGAAGACCCGACTTTCCGTGCTCATACAGATCAGGAAACAGGCCAGACGATTATCGCAGGTATGGGTGAGCTCCATCTGGAGATCATCGTAGACCGTCTGCTTCGTGAGTTCAAGGTAGAGGCTAACGTAGGTGCACCTCAGGTTGCTTACAAAGAGACCTTTACAAAGGAAGTTACAGTTGACAGCAAGTACGCTAAGCAGTCCGGTGGACGTGGTCAGTACGGTCACTGTAAGGTTATCTTCACACCGATGGATCCGAACGGCGAGGAGACATTCAAGTTCGAGTCAACGGTTGTCGGCGGTGCTATTCCGAAGGAATATATCCCGGCAGTAGGTGAAGGTATCGAGGAGGCAGCAAAGGCTGGTATTCTCGGTGGATTCCCGGTACTCGGTGTTCATGCTAACGTATATGACGGTTCCTACCATGAAGTCGATTCAAGCGAAATGGCATTCCACATTGCAGGTTCTCTTGCATTCAAGGATGCTATGAAGAAGGGTGACCCGGTACTTCTTGAGCCGATCATGAAGGTAGAGGTAACAATGCCGGAAGAGTACATGGGCGATGTTATCGGTGATATCAACTCCCGTCGTGGACGTATCGAGGGTATGGATGATATCGGCGGCGGCAAGATCGTAAGAGGTTTCGTACCGCTTGCAGAGATGTTCGGATACTCCACAGACCTTCGTTCCAAGACTCAGGGACGTGGTAACTACTCCATGTTCTTTGAGAGATATGAGCAGGTTCCGAAGTCTGTACAGGAAAAAGTCCTGAGCGCAAAGTCCAAATAAGGACATAAAATTCAAGTAATTTCATTAGCTGTAAGCCGGGCGCAGACAAAGGTCTGCGGCTGGCGCAGCCTTGAAAAATAAACAGTAACTCATAAAAAAATAGCTTGAAAAACCAGCTGTTTTGAAATATAATCAAATCTAGCTGGTATTACACCAATCAAGGTAAATGATGCGAAAAGCAATTGATTAAGGAGGACATTCAAAATGGCAAAGGCTAAATTTGAAAGAACTAAACCGCATTGTAACATCGGTACTATCGGACACGTTGACCATGGTAAAACTACTCTGACAGCTGCTATTACAAAGGTTCTGTCTGAGAGAGTTGCCGGAAACGTAGCTACAGATTTCGAAAACATCGATAAAGCTCCGGAAGAGAGAGAGCGTGGTATCACAATTTCTACAGCACACGTTGAGTATGAGACAGAGCACAGACACTATGCACACGTTGACTGCCCGGGCCATGCTGACTATGTAAAGAACATGATCACAGGTGCTGCTCAGATGGACGGCGCTATCCTGGTAGTTGCTGCTACAGACGGTGTTATGGCTCAGACAAAGGAGCACATCCTCCTGTCCCGTCAGGTAGGTGTACCGTATATCGTTGTATTCATGAACAAGTGCGATATGGTAGACGACGAAGAGCTTCTTGAGCTCGTTGATATGGAAATCCGTGAGCTCCTGAACGAGTATGAGTTCCCGGGAGATGACACACCGATCATCCAGGGTTCTGCTCTGAAGGCTCTTGAGGATCCGTCAAGCGAGTGGGGCGACAAGATCATGGAACTGATGGCAGCAGTAGATTCATGGGTTCCGGATCCGCAGCGTGCGACAGACCAGCCGTTCCTTATGCCGGTAGAGGACGTATTCACAATCACAGGTCGTGGTACAGTTGCTACAGGTAGAGTAGAGCGTGGTGTTCTTCACCTCAACGAGGAAGTTGAAATCGTTGGTGTTAAGGAAGAAATCCAGAAGACAACTGTAACAGGTATCGAGATGTTCCGTAAGCTCCTTGATGAGGCTCAGGCTGGTGATAACATCGGTGCTCTGCTTCGTGGTATCAAGAGAGAGAACATCGAAAGAGGACAGGTTCTCTGCAAACCGGGTTCAATCAAGTGCCATACAAAGTTCACAGCTCAGGTTTACGTTCTGACAAAAGACGAGGGTGGTCGTCATACACCGTTCTTCAACAACTATCGTCCGCAGTTCTACTTCAGAACAACAGACGTAACAGGCGTTATCAACCTTCCGGCTGGTACAGAAATGTGCATGCCTGGTGACAACGTAGAGATGACAATCGAGCTGATCCATCCGATCGCTATGGAGCAGGGTCTTACATTCGCTATCCGTGAAGGTGGACGTACTGTAGGATCAGGCCGTGTTGCTACAATCATCGAGTAATCATAATCTGTTATCACAGTATTAATTCAAATCTTAACCCCAGAGGCTTAGGCTTCTGGGGTTTTATCAAAACAGATCCAATACCCGGATCATATTTTCATGTCAAAAAAATTATTTTCTAAATTTTCACGTAAATCAAGTGTATAAATGCATGTCAAAGTCAGACCGCAACAGATATCCATGTAAATTGAGTGTATAAATACGTGTCAGAGTTTGTACATAACAAATATTCATGCAAATTATATGGATAGATGCATGTTAGAATCAGCACATAACAAATATTCATGTAAATTACATGGATAGATGCATGTCAGGGTTTGTACATAACAAATATCAATGTAAATTACAAGTATAGATGCATGTCAGAATCAGCACATAACAAATATTCATGTAAATCATATGGATAGATGCATGTCAG
>SFEV01000035.1 GCA_004557975.1 Lachnospiraceae bacterium | reverse complement strand
CAGAGAAAAGTAATTGATATCGCGGTAACCTACCATCATTGCAATCTTTCCGTTCCTGAAATTTGTTGTTTCCAGCAGAAATCTGGCTTTCTCAATTCTCTTCCGGACAATATATTCATTGCATCCCTCTCCCATCACCTTTTTGAAAAGCTTGGAAAAGTAATTCGGTGTGATGTAGAATCTTGACGCCAGGCTGGCCACAGATAGCTCCTCTTCCAGATGCTCGTCGATGTACTTCCGCACTTTTGATATAATATCATGCATGGAGTCCCTCTCTTTGCCGAACATGTTTGTGAGAAACATTTTCGTCACTTCACAGGCCTCCTGACCGTTGACATACATGATATTTTTCATCAGCTCCTCCAGGCGTCCTTCTGCTTTCTCTCCTGTATTGCTGATATACGTAAAATATACAGAACTGGCAATTTCAAAGCAGTTGCGGCGAATACTGTCCTCCGTCAGATTGTAGGAATCCACGGCCTGACAGAAGGCATCGAATACTCTCATGACATAATCCGAGTTACCTACATTGGAACACATGGCACCTTTCAGTTCAGCATAGATCTGCTGAAAAAGCGCATTTCGCTTCCCTGTTGCTCCTGACTGAATCAGATCGGAAATTCCTTTTCTGCCTTCCCGGATCAGGATAGTTGCATCATTGTAGGAGATGTAGAGCTGTTCAAAACCTGTCACGGTGCTTCCCAGAATGACACGAGGCGCATTATTAAACTCGTCTTTCAAAATATTGGTCAGTTCCTGGATTCTGTCGTAAACTTCATTGACAGACCCGTTATCAAAAAATGCAATGGCAATATTCATCCCTGTCTGGAAGGTAATTCCACAGCCTCTTCCGTCCACCAGATCTATACAGATTTCCCGGACGGACATGCGCCTGAAATCATCCTGATCTTCTACCTCCGTCACACACGGAAGCAGAATAGCAAGCTGCATCGGCTGTTCTCTGTCAAAGGAATACTCACGATACATCCATTCCATTTCTTCCGGCTCTGTCTTCTGCCTGTGTATCAGACGGTTCATCAGCCTTTCCAGGCGCATCTGTTCCGTATTGCCCCGCACACGGCGCATGGTGCTTTCTATGGCACGTGTCTTCTGTTCCTCCTCCAGTCTCTGAATCTGTCTTCGGATAGCCTCCGTCAGTACTTCCTCATCGATTGGCTTCAGGAACAGATCCTCCACCCGCATCCGGAGGCACTCTCTCGCATAATCAAACCGCTCGTAGCCTGTCAGTACAATAATCTTCAGGTTCTCAAGAAGCTCTTTGGCGCGCTCTATCAGCTCCAGTCCCGTCATTTCCGGCATACTGATATCCGTTATCATCAGATCGGGCTTCTTTTCACGGATCAGCTCCAGAGCCTCTATGGCGCTTCCTGCCTGATAGACTTCCGACACATTGAGACTTTCCCATGGAAGGCCCCGGCTCATCCCCATCCGGATCATTTTTTCATCGTCAACAATTAATACCTTATACTGTCTCATCCTTTTCTCCTGCAGACTCCTCTGTATACGGCAGACGCACCGTCACAGTAACACCGTGGTTTTCGTTTTCCTCATATTCCAGACCGTAGTGTTCCCCAAACAGAAGCTCTATTCTTCTGTTCACATTTCTCACTCCGTATCCAAAATCGGTCTCCACGGCATGAAGATATCTGTTCATCTGTTCTATTTTTTCAGGAGTGATACCGCTTCCTGTATCCGAAATCTTCAGAAGGACATCTTCATTCTCAGCCTCCACCCAGATACGGATTTTTCCCTTTCCGCCTTCATTTCGTTCAATCCCGTGTTCCACGGCATTTTCAACGAGAGGCTGAAGCGTTACCTTGGGGAGAAGTATCTTTTTATAGCACTCGTCCACATGGATTTCCAGCTCTATTTTGTGGTCGAACCTCATATTCTGAATCACCATATAATATTTGATATGCTGAAGCTCCTCCGAGAGCGGAATAATATCCTTCCCCCGGCTCAGACAAATTCTGTAATAGGAAGCAAGGGCTTTTACAAGGGTGGAAATCTCCCTGTTTCCCTCCGCAACAGCCTGCCAGTGAATACAGTCAAGCGTATTATACAGAAAATGCGGATGAATCTGCGACTGAAGTGCATTCAGCTTTGTCTGGGAAATCTGCTCCTGCTTGATCCGGACCTCTTCTATGGTCTCACAGAGCCTGTCCATCATCCTGTTAAATCCGTCTGCCATCCGTTCAAAATCTTTTCCCAGATGCTCCGCATTGATCCGGACATCCAGACATTCGTTGGAGACACTGGCCATCTCCTGCACCACCTGATCCAGCGGCGCATATACCCTGGAAAGAATCCGTCCCGCAATCGTAGTACATACCAGAATCAGGACCAGCGCAAACGCTGCCACCCACACCGCCGTTTCAAAACCGGGACTGTACAGATCCAGTACGGAGCAGACGCTGAGCAGATAATAATTCCATGCTCCGATTCTCCGGTAACTGATCAGGCTTCCGTCCTGTACAAAGGAGCCTTCCTCCCCTTTCAGCTGCTGCGCATACACGGCTTTCTCCCCGATTCTGTCGGTTTCAGCCGCTGCCACCAGTACACCGTCCAGATCCATCAGCATAATTTCCGAACTCTTCCTGCCGGCCCCGTTATCCTGGCTGAAGATGCTCTCAAAAAAAGTATCATTCATATTGATGCACAGAAGGCCGTAGGATTTCTGCAGAATCTGGTTGGAATAGGCCGGATAGTAAATGGAGAGTGTGTATCTTTTTCCGTTGTAATACTGCCTGCCGAAGCTGATTTTCATGGCAACGCTGCTGCTTTCCTGGCTGCCTTCCCAGTCACGCTCCCAGGAATTTTCGTAATCCGTATATGCAATGGATTCTCCGCGATAGATGCAGCTGTCTGCCATGTCGTTCATCAGAGCAATAAAATTGATATTCATATTGGAATTGTAAGTCTGAACCAGAATTCTGCGGGCATCGCTTCCCGCTTCCAGAAATTCCACAGAATTCTTTTGGGTACCTCTCAGGTATTTCTGTACAGAATCATCCATCAGAATAGCCACGCACATGTTCTTGTACTGTTCCAGAGAAGATTCGTAGTTGGTACACAGAAAGTCCAGCTGTTTCTGCGCCGATGCCTTTTCGTTCTCAAAGGCATTCATAATACTGGATAATGTCGTAACCAAAAGAACGAATAAAGAAACAAGGACAATCGTAACTGAAAAGAACACCTTCATCTTCTTTTCAAATCCCCATTTCTTTATTCGTTCTCTCATTGCTTATACCTCCGAATCATCAGCCCTTGACTGCCCCGGCTGTCATACCTTTCACAAGCTTATCCTGTGCAAAAATGAACAGAATCAGCATCGGCAGCAGCGTCAGTACCAGAACCGCCATAATCATTGGTGTGTTCATGGAATAACGTCCACGGAATTCCCACACTGCCAGAGGAAGTGTTCTGTGCTCGGCAGACTGCGTCAGTGTATATGCAAAGCTGAACTCATTCCACATATTTACTCCGTTATAAATCGCAAGTGTGGAAAGTCCCGGCTTTGACAGCGGAAAAATCATCTTGGTAAACATTTTAAACTTGTTGCATCCATCAATTTCTGCTGATTCCTCAATCTCTTTCGGAATACCTTTCATGAAGCTGGTCAGGATAAATACAGAAATCGGAACTCCCATCGCCACGTAAGGTCCTATCAATGACCATATTGTATCATATAAATGCATACTCCGGGTCATTTTAAAAATCGGAATCAGCGTTACATGAACCGGGATCGACATACACGCCACAATCAATGCATAAATCGGCGCATTCAGTTTGAACTTAAATCTTGACAGCGGATAGGAAGCGCATGCTGCCACCAGAAGAAGAATCGTCAGGGCAACCAGCAAAACAATCACGCTGTTCAGGAAAAAGGTGAAAAACTTTCCGCTCAGGACTTCTTTATAGTTATCGATATAAAATGTATCCGGAAGGGTGAAAACGCCTTTGGTCAGCATTTCAAATTTTTCTTTAAAGGAGTTCAGCACCATAAAGAAAAACGGAAGGATCGCAATCAGAAGCTGTATCACCGCAAGAATGGAAGCAATTACCCAGCAGATTCTGCTTTTGATTTTGTTCTTTTTGTACTGTTCCATCTATCAGTCCTCCCCCTTTCCGTTGATCACTTTCATCGTAAACAGCGCAATCACAGAAATCAGCAGGAACATTCCTGCAGCCACTGCGGAGCCGTAACCCATATTAAATTCTGAGAAAGAAAGCTTGTACATATAGGTTGCCATCAGCTCGGTGGATCTTCCCGGACCGCCGTTTGTCATAACATAAATCAGGTCGAAATACTTCAGAGAACCAACCATGGAAAGAATTGCCGCACTCTTCAGTGAAGGAGTCAGAAGTGGAAGTGCTATTTTCCAGAAATACTGTCCTCTCGTTGCTCCGTCTATTCTTGCCGCCTCAAATACTTCCGGAGAAATATTCGTGTAGGCCGCCATACAGTAAACCATATAAAACGGAGTGAACTGCCATGCTATAATGGCAATGATCGTATACAGTGCCGTTGACGGATTTCCGAGGAGATCGATATTCGGACCGCCGAAGAAATTGGAAATAGAACTGATCATGCCGCCCTTTGTTGCCAGAGCATATGTAAAAAGGAAACCGATGGCAACGGACGATACCAGCATCGGTATAAACCAGATTACCTTAAAAACATTTGTTTTTTTCCCTGCAAAATCAAGAAATGTCGCCATCGCAAGGCCGAGCGGAATCTGAATACAGATCGAAAGGATCATGATCTTGATATTATTGGAAAAAGCGAACCAGAAATTTCCGTCCTTAATTAGCTTGCTCCAGTTACTGATACCGATAAAAATCTTGTCCGCGGAAATGCCGTTCCACTCATAAAGACTTGTCTGGAATGTATTTACAATAGGATAAAACACATACAGAACAAGAATCAGCATTACAGGTGCCAGAAACACAGCTGCTACTTTGTTTGTCTCTCTCTGCCTGCTTTTCTGTAATGAATTTTCTTTCATCAGAAAACCTCCATCTCCCGTATGAAACAGTTCTTATCGAACGGGCTGCCGCAAAATGATGCTTCCACACCCATTTCACGGCAGCCCTCTGTTTCACTGATTAACAGTTACGTACTGCACTGTCTGATTGTCAGAATCAATTATTTGTTTGCATTGTACTCTTCCATAGCTGCCTGCATCATAGCCTGTGCCTCAGCCGGAGTCTTTGTCAGACCGAATACTTCCTGCAGTCCATCCAGATGTGCATTTGCAACTGCTGACGGAAGATACTGATCATACCACAGCTGTACTGCAGACGCATTCTGCACTGCTTCAAAGATGGTCTTTGTAACCGGATCTGTAATATAATCTGCAGCATCTGTTGTCGGCGGGATCTTGCCGCACTCTGCCATGAATTCAACCATTTCCGGTGTTGAGAAGATAGATGCAAACTCTACTGCTGCATCAAGAGCTTCGCCTTCGCAATTGAAGGAAATAAAGTTATCGCCAAGTGTACCGATCAGGATAGAAGGATCAACATCCTCTGCACCCTCGTATGCCGGGAATGCGAACCAGCCCATGTTCTCATCAAAGAACTCTTCGCTGTCAGATTTGATCGTACTTGTGTACCAGGAACCGATACAGGACATTGCTGCCTCACCTGTATAAAGAAGCTGTCTTGCCTGTCCGTCATCCTCGCTTAAGGAGTTAACACCTTCCGGGAAGTATCCTTTTTCTACCCATTCAACGATCTTCTCGCCTGCCCAGATGAAGCACTCGTCTTCGAAGGAGCCTTCGCCTGCTACAGCTTTTGCAAACGGCTCAAGTCCGCCGTAGCGTGCTGCCAGGTTCATGAAGTACATGGATCCTGTCCACTTTGTGGAGTTTGCAAGTGCGAACGGGATAATGCCATTCTCAACAAGTGTATCGCAGACTGTTTCCAGTTCTCCGATAGTTGTCGGAACTGCCAGACCAAGATCATCAAAGATCGTCTTGTTGTAGTAAATACCGGAAACAGATACATTCAGATACGGAATTGCATAAATGCTGTCATTGTATGTACTCTGTGCAATACCACCCTGTACAATCTTGTCAGACAGACCATTTGCATTGAACAGCTCTGTGACATCCTGTGCATAACCTGAATTAATATACTCGTTCATCGGACCGCCTGACCAGTGTGTATACATATCCGGGCATTCACCTGAACTCATTGCAATAACAAGCTTCTCCTTATATGCATCGTTCTGTGTCGGCTCATTTACAATTGTATAACCGCTCTCTGTCGTGGAATTGTAAATTTCAATGGCCTTTTCTACGATTGCAAGGTCATTTCCCTCTGCTCCCACGTTCCAGAACCTCAGCTCTTCTGCTGAAGCTGTCAGTCCCATCACGGATGTAAGGGACAGTGTTGCTGCAAATAATACACTGATAAGTCTTTTCTTCATGAATAATCCTCCTTCTCTTTGAACAGTGCATGTGCTGCTTCGCAGCCATTTTGGCCGCACACGTTTTTTGTAGTTATATATTATCACAACGCACTTGCTCTTTCTATAAAAAAAACTATTCAAAATATATAAAAAAGTGGGTTTAATCATTTTTTTATTGAGCGAAAGCACGGAGAAAAAGCAGCAAATCATTCCTTCATCCACTTTTATTCGTTATTTTGTTCCGGAGAATTCTGTGAAACCGCAAAAAAGCTGGTAATTCCAGCGACACCGGGCCGCAGAAATTACCAGCTCATGAAACAATGCCTTAACCTTAAGCCTCTGAGAACTGATCTTTTCCTACACCGCACAGAGGACACTCAAAATCGTCCGGAATGTCTTCCCACTTCGTACCCGGTGCAATGCCATGCTCCGGTGCACCTGCTGCCTCGTCATACTCCCATCCGCAAACGTCACATACATACTTCATAATTTCATTCTCCTTTCAAAACTTTTCTGTAATTATCTATAGAAAAAGCAGTCTCTGCCTCTTCTGATACCGGAAGCATTTTATGAAAGCTTCTCAAAATCATCCACGCCGTGCTTGCAGAGCGGGCAGATGAAATCTTCCGGAAGTTCCTCTCCCTCATATACGTATCCGCAGATCTTGCAGACATAGCCTGTCTTATTTGTAGTCGGCTGCGGCTGCGGTTTGATGTGATCGAAATAATACTGATACGTCACACTGGGAACACTGGAGAGCACAACTGCCTCCGTTACCTCTGCGATAAACAGTGTATGCGTATCATATTCATGCTCTTCCACTACCTTTCCGGAAATCACTGCATTTGCATACTTCGGTGCATAGCGCAGACCGTTGGCTGTGCGGGCATCCACGCCGCACTCTGCGAACTTGTCCACATCACGTCCGCTCTGGAAACCAAAGTTCTTGAACACCTTGAACGGAGTCTCCGTTGTCAGGACAGATACATTGAATATACCTGTCTTGCGGATCATATCATGGGTATAATTCGCCTTGTTTACTGCAATTGCAATGCGCTTCTTTACGTCTGTCACCTGCATAACTGTGTTGATGATACAGCCGTTGTCCTTATCACCGTCTTTCGCTGTCAGTACAAACAGACCATAGGAAAGCTTGAACATTGCAGTCGGGTCAACCACATTCGCTGTCTCCTCTGCAACCTCTGCCGGCGCCATCTGCTTCTTCGCTGTTGTCGGAATCGTCGACGCCAGCTGGTCAGCCAGAGCATCAATCTGCGCGAGCTGATCTCTCTTCAGAGAAGAAATAATCGTGATCTTGTCGTCAAGAATCGTCATATTCTTGCATTTCTCAAGCTCTTTGCGCATCAGTCCGCCGCTGGTCGGCGCCCAGGAACCGTTCTCAATCAGAGCAACCGTTCTGTTCTGAATATTGTGTGCAACGAGATCAAAGATCAGAGCTTCCATATTTACAAAGATACCTGCATTGTAAGTTGTGGAAGCAAATACAATATGGCTCCACTTGAATGCTGCCGCAATAATGTCAGATGCCGGTGTCACAGAAACATCGTACATCACAGTCTTTACGCCGCGCTCACGGAGACGGCATGCCAGCACCTCCGCTGCATTCTCCGTATGTCCGTAAACAGATGCATACGCGATCACTACGCCATACTCCTCCGGTGCGTAGGAGCTCCAGTGCATATACTTGCCAATAAAATCACCGATATTCTTTCTCCATACAAAACCGTGCAGCGGACAGATCATCTCGATCTCCAGTGTCGCTGCTTTCTTGAGAAGAGCCTGTACCTGATCACCGTATTTTCCAACGATGTTTGTATAATATCTTCTCGCCTCGTCCAGATAGTCGCGCTCAAAATCCACCTCGTCTGCAAACAATGCGCCGTTGAGTGCTCCGAATGTACCGAAACCATCTGCGGAAAACAGGATCTTGTCTGTCGTATCGTAGGAAACCATAACCTCCGGCCAGTGAACCATCGGCGCCATGACAAACACGAGATTGTGCTTTCCTGTGCTGAAGCTGTCACCCTCTTTTACAAGGATTGCTCTGGAATCCACATCGAAGTCAAAGTACTGCTTCATCATCGTCGCAGTCTTCTTATTGCAGATGATCTGTACCTCCGGATAACGCAGTACAACCTCCTGGATTGCCTCGGAATGATCCGGCTCCATATGATGAATCACCATATAGTCAAGCTTTCTTCCGCCCAGCACTTCTGCAATATTTTCAAAGAAAACAGTCTTTACAGCTTTGTCCACTGTGTCAAAAAGAACTGTCTTCTCATCCATCAGAAGATAAGAATTGTAGGAAACTCCATCCGGTACAGAATAAACGCCCTCGAACATAGCCAGACGACGGTCATTGCTTCCTACCCAATAAAGATCCTCCGTAACCTTTCTATAACAATACATATATTGCCTCCTTTATACATTTCTGTCTGTAAGTATATCAATAATTTCTGAAAACATCTGTGGCAAATGCAACAATTCTGTAGTATACTTAAAAAATAATACTGTATAGCAGTTCCGTACATATAAATCGTAAATCCGTACGGATCTCCTGCAATTTATCCATCAGGAGGATACCCCATGGAAGACCTGACCTTTCTTGATCTTTTCCGCGAAATCACACAGTCTGAAATCGACCGTATGCTCTGCTGTTTTGCAGCGAGAAAGCTGTGTGTTCCAAAAGGGCAGACCATCATGACCTACCAGCGCAGGCTTCAGAAAATCGGCGTTCTGCTTTCCGGCAGGGCCCATCTGTACTGTATCGATAACGACGGCTCCTACACGCTGCTGGAACGCCTTGGAAAAAACGACCTGTTCGGGGAACTCTTTGCACTTCCTCTGACAAACATGGAATATATCGTGGAAGCAGACTCCAACTGTGAGCTTCTGTTTATTCCCTATGACAGCATTATCAAGCGATGCCCCAATGCATGCAGCCACCATTCGCAGCTCGTCGACAACCTGTTTCAGCTCGCCACCAGAAAATCTCAGGCGCTTTCCCTTCGCGTCAATCTCCTGAGTGCGAAATCCATCCGCCAGAAGCTTCTGAACTATTTTATGTGGATGCAGAGTGAAACAGGCAGCAGCACGTTCTGCATGGACATGTCACTGACCGAGCTTGCCTCCTACCTCTGTGTGGACCGCAGCAGCATGATGCGGGAAATCCGTTACATGAAGGAAGAAGGGCTGATCGAATCAAAGGGCAGAGTAATCACGCTGCCCGCCAGAACGGACAGCCCCGAATCCATCAGATGAAATACGCCTGCAGGCATGCTGATCTGTCAGCCTGCCAGACGGTAAAATACACCGTCAAACCATCCACTCTTCTCCATATCCGACCGGCTGTAATCATAGACGTCCGATCCGAATACCTTCTGCCAGCCCGTTGTACCGCTGCTGTTCACAAACTGAAGATATACATTCTTTCCGATAATGCGAAGCTTCCTCAGTGTCAGAATATCGCCCTTCTGTGCGGTAAAGGCTGCCTGCTGCAGACTGGTACCAGTATAAAATGTCCGTTTGTTTGAAACGACAAACTGATTTTTGGCAAATCTGGTTCCCAGACCGTCATTTTTGTAATCCCCGAAGCTTCCAAGTACACTCTTCACAGATGTCGTGGAATTGGATTTCAGCTGAAAACCTCCGTTTTTATATACGTACGTAAACCTGCACTTCAGCCATCCAGTCTCTGAAGGCTGACCAGTATACTCTATTCGGATCTGAGATCCCGTTGCACTGACCACATCCTGAGCAATCATACTGCTGCTGGACAGATCAAGAATCTTCTGCAGCTTTTTCGTCTTTGCATTGTAGGAATAGATCGCATTGGACACGACATAGTCATTGTCTCCCGTGCCGTAAATCTGCAGAAACTCTCTGCTCTTCGACAGATAAAGGTACTGCACCGTCAGTGAATAGTAGTACGCATTTTTATTATTCAGCGTCAGTGCCTTTTTCCCGTTCACATAAACCTGTACCTTCTCCACAGCATATTCTTCCTCGTCCATCGTCAGCTTAAAACGCAGAGTATCCTTTTTCCCATCTCTGGTGATATCCTGCCGCACAGTCGTCGTCTTCGTAATGTGATCACAGACCTTCGTCACCTTTGCCGCCTGCGCCGGAATCGTCCTGAATGAAAAAATAAAAAACATACAGAACACAGTCAACAGCAACTTTACTTTTGCATTTTTCTTCATCATAATCCTCCTTTTCTGCAGCTGCAGACAAGAGGATATTCACCATCCAATTCTCTGCATGCCATGATTTGATAACTGTTTCGCAGTCTATATGAATATTTTACCATCCGGTCTGAGGGAATTCAAGGATTACGGATTTTTTGTTTCTTAATGTTTTCTAAATTGCATTTTGTAACGGGGTATTGCTGCAACGAAAAAAACCGGAAACCCTATATAGGTTTCCGGTGCCCCTGCCAAGGAGTCGATGCGACAGGATTTGAACCTGCGACCTCTGCGTCCCGAACGCAGCGCTCTACCAAGCTGAGCCACGCATCGTTTCAGCTTATTCAGTATATCACCATATGCCGAAAAAAGCAAGCACTTTATAAAATTTCTTATATTTCACGTATTTTATATTATTTTCTGACATTTTCGTCATTTTCCCGGCGTCAGCGACTCCCAAAATACATTCACTCATGCTGCACTCACATCAGCACCTCCGTGATATGTTCATGCTTCATCAGATTCAGCTCCTGCTGATATTCCCCGTATTCCTCCGGCTTCATGCGCCAGCAGATACCGCACCCGGCGGTAACAGTCCTGGGGATCGGTATCAGGCGTCCGGGAATCCCGCACGTCTTGCAGTGGGATTCCATGGCGATTGCTTCTTCTGTTGTCTTAAACGTGATAATTATATATGATTCTTTTACTCTCATTTTTTCTCAGCCTTTTTTACCGCTCCGGCCTTCTCACTGCGCCAGCTCTCTGACTGCCCGGATTGCCAGATCAATCTCTTCCTCCGTATTATAATGTGAAAAGCTGAATCGCACAGCACCCTGGTTCACTGTTCCGAAGGTCCGATGCATCAGCGGCGCACAGTGCGCCCCGGCGCGGACACAGATCCCGTAATCCTCCCAGAGCCAGTCGGCCACCGCAGCAGAATCTTCATCCCGGATATTCAGTGAGACAATCGCCACACGATTACGGCTGCCTGCTGCATCATCCCGGGAGAAATCTCCATAAAGTGTCACACCCGGAATATCACGTATTCCATTGACGAACCGGTCGGCCAGCTTCCGCTCCTTTTCATAAATCTGCTCGATACCCGTCTGTTTCAGGTAACCAAGCGCCGCACGCAGTCCTGCAATCCCGTGTCCGTTCAGCGTGCCTGCCTCCAGAGCCGTGGGCATTTCGTCGGGGTGCACCCTGTCATAGCTGTGCACACCGCTTCCACCGACCTTAAATGACGGAATGACGATTCCACTGCGCACGTAGAGCCCTCCTGTTCCCTGCGGTCCGAGCAGACCCTTGTGTCCGGTGAAACAAAGCACGTCAATTCCCAGCTCCTGCACATCAATCGGAATAATCCCTGCAGTCTGCGCCGCATCTGTCACAAGAAGCAGACCTTTTTCCTTTGCGAACGCGGAAACACGCTTCAGATCGTTTACATTGCCCGTCAGATTCGATGCATGCGTCATCACAATCGCTTTCGTGTTCCTGCGGCACAGTGTCTCCAGCTGACTGTAATCGGGAAGTCCGTTCCGGTCTGCCTGCAAAAAAGAAAGCTCCACCCCGTACTGCTCCATCCGGTAGAGCGGACGCAGGACGGAATTGTGTTCACACACAGTTGTAACCACATGATCGCCGGGGCAAAACAACCCTGAAATTGCCGTATTCATCGCTTCCGTCGCATTGGACGTAAACGCAATCCGCATGGGATCCGAAATGTGAAACAGCTCCGCCAGCGCCACCCTTGTCTCATAGATTTCCCGCGCCGCCTGAAGCGTCGGCTCATGAGCGCCTCTGCCTGCGTTGCCCAGAGTACGCATCGCCCGGAGCACTGCCTCCTCTACCTGGGGCGGCTTTTGAAGTGTCGTTGCCGCATTGTCAAAGTATATCATGGTTTTACAATGTGACCTGCCTGCATCATCGTTTCGACAATAGCATACATATTCGTCACGCTTCCCACTTTAAGGCTGTCGTTCAGCCCGTAATGGTTCATGCACGTACCGCAGGTCATAATCTCGACGCCCTGTGATTCCAGCGTTTTCAGATCCTCAAGCTCCGGCGATTCCTCACACGTCAGAAACGCACCGGAATTATAAAACAGAATTGCAGACGGCAGCTCCTCCTGCTGTGTCAGTGCAAAGATAAAGCCTTTCATCAGGATTCTGCCAAGCTGCTCATCCCCGTCTCCCATATATCGCGATGAGATGACAACCACCGTATCTCTTCGTCCATCAGGAATACACGTCACGCACTCCTGCACTGCCGTTTTCCCCTGTTCCGGCGCAGAAGGCTGCTCTTTATCCTGCTCTGCCTCATTTCCATCTGCATCTTTTATAGTCATGACTACCCGGAATTTCTGCTCCTCAATCTTTTCTGATTTTACCCCGTATTTCTTCTGGGTTGCCATTTTGACAAGGTTCTGCACAGCAATCTCATTGTCCACAAAGATTTCAACCGTGCCTGAGCCGTTCATTTCTTTAATGGCATTTTTCGTTTTCACCACCGGAATCGGGCATGCATCGCCCATTGCGTTGACTGTGATCATACGTCCTCCTTTATCGCCTTTTCCTTTATCGCCTTTTCCTTTATCGCCTTTTCCTTTATCGCCTTTTCCTTTATCGCCTTTTCCTTTATCGCCTTTTCCTTTATCGCCTTTTCCTTTACCACATCTGATCAACTAATAAAGAGTATAAATCTTTATTCACTCATTCCGTCCTGCCGTGACACGGATTTCCACATCCTCTTTCTCCGTGATAACTCCCACTTCCTCCGCCGGCAGCCCTGCCTGTCTGAGTTCTGCAAGGAGCGACTGCACCTCCCTGTCAGCCGCTGCAATCAGCAGTCCGCCGGAAGTCTGCGGGTCAAACAGCACCTCTTCCATGGCAAATGTGACATTCTCAAAAACAACGTACTCGCCGAAAAAATTCCGGTTCTTCTGGCCCGCAGCTGTCAGAAGAAATTCATCTGCATAATCAAGCGCTTCCGCAAACACAGGAACTTTTTCCGCCATAATTCTGCAGGAGTGTTTTCCATCCATCATCTCATGCAGATGACCCAGAAAGCCAAAACCCGTCACGTCTGTACATGCATGGATCTCGTACTTCCGACATATCTCAGCAGCATACTTATTCAGCGTCGTCATGGATGCAATGGCCTGCTGCATGGCCGTTGCAGATGCTGCCTGCACACGGTTCGCTGTGCAGATAATTCCTGCTCCGAGCTTCTTTGTCAGGATCAGCCTGTCTCCCGGACGTCCCTGATTATTGGAATAAATCCTGTCGGGATGAACTGTCCCCATCACCGACAGGCCATACTTTACATCACTGTCCGCTATCGAATGGCCTCCTGCCAGAATTCCTCCTGCTTCGATTACCTTCTCCGAACCTCCCCGCATGATTTCACCGAGAATATTCAGATCCATGTTTTCCGGAAAGCAGACAATATTCAGCGCGGTCCTGACCTCTCCGCCCATGGCATAAATATCACTGAGGGCATTTGTAGCAGCAATCTGTCCGAATGTATACGGATCATCCACCATCGGAGGGAAAAAATCCAAAGTCTGTACGATTGCCGTGTCCTCACTGATCTTATATACTGCAGCGTCATCTTTGCTGTCATAACCGATCAGAAGATTTTCATCTGCCGGGCCCTTCGGAAGCTTTTCGAGGACATGGGATAATATCCCCGCTCCAAGCTTTGCAGTGCATCCGCCGCCCCTGCAGAATTCGATTTTATTTTTCATGTATTCATATCACCTCCTTCGTTTTCGGTATCAATTGACTAAAGTAATATTACCATGCACATGTTTGAAATACAAGCCGGGTCAAGCGGATATTCAAGTGGGGGACTTACTTGATTCAGTTAAATTCCGACGGACTGCTGGATGGTTCTCTGGATACCTCCTACGTTGGCCCCATAAGCCATCCCTGTACCTCCTGCCAGTAAAACGCATGCAGCTATTGCTGCCGCCAGATGAGTTCCTGTCCTTTTTTTCTTTGCTAAAGCCATTTTCTGCACCTCCATAGAAAAGTTGTCGGAGGTATGTAAGACTGAAAATGCCTGCTTGTATTTTTCTTTATTTGTCATCTTCCCATTTCTCCTTTAAAGCAGCTTTGAGCAGTGATCTGCCACGTGACAGTCTGACTTTCACATTTCCCTCCGAGATTGCCAGAATTTCTGCGATTTCCCGTACAGAAAAATCCTCATAATAGAACAGGTGAATCACAATCCGGTATTTTTCCGGAAGTTTCATAACAGTTTCGAATATATTCCGGGACTCCGGTGATTCAAAAACCAGTGTTTCCATATAATCTTCCATAGGCACTTTATTTTGTCTCCAGAAAGTGCGGTTCACGTATTTTGCCCTGTTGATTGTTACCCTGATCAGCCATGCACGTATATGCTGTTCACTCTCAAATTCTTTCTTGCTTGTGTGATACTGAATAAACGTATCCTGAACGACATCCTCCGCATCTTCCGCATTTTTACATATATTGAATGCCGCCGCATAGAGGTTGTTCTGATAACGCTCGATCAGTTCCTGCAGTGATTGTCTCATGAGTTCTCCTTTGTATCTTTATTGAAAGGCCTTCACTAATAATACAAATGGCACGTGTAAAAGGTAACAAATACACAAAAAAAGAAAAGCCAGAAATGCTTATTTCTAAGCTTTTCTGACTTCGCCCCTGCCAAGGAATCGATGCGACAGGATTTGAACCTGCGACCTCTGCGTCCCGAACGCAGCGCTCTACCAAGCTGAGCCACGCATCGTTTCAACGCAACTATTATGCCACTAATATATAAAAATTGCAAGAGATATTTTATATTTTACAGGAAATAGTTTTCCGTAAGTTCCAGTTCAGCCATGCAGCAAAATGAAAAGGCAGACCGTACAGATTAATACCCAAGGGGAACGCTGTCTGCAAGGGACTGAATTAAAAAGCCGCACATACGGACAGTTTTCACGCCTCTATACCTGCATTCTCCATCCCGGATGATATTTGTTCTTCAGTACGCCGTTCACAAGCTTACCCCATCCCAGAGGATATCCGTTTACGCAGACAAGCTGCCAGCCTGACGGGCGGGCAGGATGCATGTCATCCACATCCACCGTTTCCCCGCAGAGATATCTGCGAACACGATCATCACTGTATGAAAAATCAACGACGGAGGAGTATTCCTCCGGACCGCGAAGTGCCATGGCAAAGGACTGGGACGGCTCAAATCTGCCGCGCTTCAGTTCGCCGAGGTACAGGCCGTTGCGAAGAAACGGAATTTTGCCCCTCATCTCAGGCGGCTCCGGTACGAAGTACACCTGCCCATTGCGGACCTCCAGCTGATCCATGGTCCATTTCATTGAGACATCCTGCAGAAAGCCTGTCAGACTCTTTTCTTCTTCCTTTGACGGTTTTCCGCTCTTTCTCTGTACTTTCCTGTGGAGTCCGGGAAGCTCTCCCTTTTTCCGCAGAAGTGCAAGGAAATGTCCCTCTCCGCCCATTTTGTGCGGGAAAATCCGAACACATTTTTCAAGCTGATCCCACACTCCATCGGCTGCCTCCCCCGGAATATCTGCCTGTTCCAGAGTTTTCCACGTCTCCTGTCTGATCCGTTTTTCATACTGTCCGGCAGAAGCATCCATGCACAGCAGCCCTGGCATTCCATGCGCAAATCCATCCTGCCACGGTATTTCCAGAAGTTCCATTTCCGGGCACATCTTCAGCAGATATGCAATCGTTCCCTCATTTTCTTCTGCAGAAAAGGTACATGTGGAGTACAGCATCAGACCGCCCGGACGGAGCATTCTCACTGCCTGACGCGTGATCTCTCTCTGGATTTTTGCACACTGCTCCACCTTTTCCAGGCTCCACGCCTTCGCATTGGCGATATCCTTCCGGAACATTCCTTCCCCGGAGCACGGGGCATCCACAAGAATTTTATCGAATTCTTCCTCAAACTGATCCGCCAGCTTTGCCGGGGCAGCATTCGTCACAAATGAGTTTTTCACACCGGCCACTTCAAGATTTTTCAGCAGTGCTTTTGCGCGGGAAGCGCTGATATCGTTGGCTACGAGAAGACCTTCTCCCTGCAGCTTTGCCGCAAGCGCGGTAGCCTTTCCTCCCGGGGCGGCACACAGATCCAGTACGTGCTCCCCCGGTGTTACCGGGAGAATCTGCGCCGGTGTCATGGCGCTGGGCTCCTGCAGATAATACAGCCCGGCATAGTAAAAGGGATGCCTTGCCGGGTCATCCTCCCGCTCATAATAGAATCCATTATCTGTCCATGGAATTCGTGTCAGATGAAACGGCGCCAGCGCAAGGAAATCTGCCACGCTGATTTTCAGCGTGTTCACTCGCAGCCCGAAACGGCGCGGTTCTTCGTACGTGCGTAGAAATTCTTCATACTCTCCACCCAGCATGTCCTCCATCCGGGTCAGAAATTCCTGCGGCAGTTCCATATACGTCCCTCTCCTGTCCTTTCATCTCACCTGATATTTTCCGCTGTATCTGTAAGTGTGTTTCCGTCATTCTTCGTTCCGCTGTATTCGGAAATGCGCTGTCATACTTCCTCCCAGCTGTATCTCGTCAGCTCGCCCTGAAGACGCATCTGCTCAAAACCGTTCTGGCGCAGTGCCTCGTACAGAACAATTGCAACGGAATTGCTGAGATTCAGCGAGCGCGTCTCTCCGATCATCGGGATGCGCACTGCCGTGTCGGGGTGCTCTTTCAAAATCTCCTCCGGAATCCCGGCGCTCTCCCTGCCGAACATGATGTAGCAGTCCGGCTCGTAGGAGACCTCCGTGTACACTTTGCGGCCTTTTGTTGTGGCCATATAAATCTTTGCGCCGGGATTTCTGTCAAGGAAATCCTGATAGTCCATATAACACGTCACATCAAGCTGAGGCCAGTAGTCCAGCCCTGCACGGCGAAGAGCCTTTTCTGTCAGCTGAAAACCAAGTGGTTCAATCAGATGAAGCCGTGTACCCGTCGCCACACACGTACGGCCGATATTTCCTGTATTCGCCGGTATTTCAGGCTCATGTAAAACAATATTCAGCTTTGCCATGATGCTCCTGTCTTTCAAATATAAAATAAGTGTTCTGCTGTTACGCGTCCTGTTTTTTCAGTTTCGCTATGAACCGTGACATGCGCTCCAGAGCAACCTTCAGATCCTCAATGGAATATGCGTAGGAAATACGCAGGAAGCCTTCACCGCATGCACCGAAAGCAGTTCCCGGCACGACAGCCACATGCTCCTCCTCCAGAAGACGCATTGCAAACTCCTCGGAGCTTAAGCCGAACTCTTTGATACACGGGAATACATAAAATGCGCCGAACGGTTCAAAGCAGGGCAATCCCATCTCTTTGAACGCATGCATCAGGTAACGACGTCTCTGGTTGTACGCTTCACGCATCTGCACCACATCGTTGTCACCCTTTTTCAGCGCTTCCACCGCTGCATACTGGCTGGTAGTCGGCGCGCACATAATTGCAAACTGGTGAATCTTGGTCATCTGAGCAACAATCTCCTGCGGTCCGCAGATATAGCCGAGACGCCATCCTGTCATGGCGTAGGACTTGGAGAATCCGTTGATCGTCAGTGTACGTTCCCACATGCCGGGAAGGCTGGCGATGGATACGTGATCACCCTGATACGTCAGCTCAGAATAAATCTCATCAGACAGAACGTAAATATCCTTCTCGATGATTACTTCAGCAATCGCTTCCAGATCCTCCCTGCGCATCACTGCTCCTGTCGGATTGTTCGGGAAAGGAAGCACAAGCAGCTTCGTCTTATCCGTAATATGCTCCAGCAGCTCCTCCTTTGTCAGGCGGAATTCATTTTCAGCTTTCAGTTCGATTGTCACGGGAACTCCGTCTGCCAGCTGCACACAGGGAAGGTAGGACACATAGCACGGCTCCGGAATCAGTACCTCATCGCCCGGATCCAGCATTGCCCGCAGAGCCAGGTCAATTCCTTCGCTGCCGCCAACAGTCACAAGAATTTCGTGCATCGGATCATATGTCAGACTGCATCTGCGTTTCAGATAACGGCTGATCTCCACGCGCAGCTCTTTCAGTCCGGAATTGGACGTATAGAAGGTCCGCCCCTTTTCCAGTGAATAAATGCCCTCATCGCGAACGTGCCACGGTGTATCAAAATCCGGTTCACCCACGCCGAGAGATACAACGTCCTCCATCTCACTTGCAATATCAAAAAATTTGCGGATGCCTGACGGTTTGATTTCTGTTACTTTTTTTGATAATGGATTTCTCACGGTGTCATCAGCATCCTTTCATCCTTTGATTTTTTGCCCATAATCGTGCCACAGTCTTTGTATTTCTTCAGAATAAAGTGTGTTGCCGTGCTGAGCACAGTATCCAGCGTAGACAGCTTGTCACTGACAAAGTTGGAAACCTCACGGAGTGTCTTGCCTTCGAGAATGACCAGAAGATCGTAGGCGCCGGAAATCAGATATACGGACTGCACCTCCGGATAATTGTAAATTCGTTCTGCAATGGAATCAAATCCCTGGCCGCGCTGAGGTGTAACACGCACTTCAATCAGCGCTGTCACCTTCTCTGAGTTGGTCTTCTCCCAGTCAATCAGTGTATGATATCCGCAGATTACCTGCTCTTTTTCCATCTGTGCCACTTCATTGGCAATGACTTCCTCACTGGACCCAAGTAAAATGGCCAGCTCGTGCAAATTTATTTTGCTGTTTTTCTCAAGAAATGTTAAAATCTGTTCTCTCATTTTCCATCCTCCTGTACCATTCATCCTGCTTCGGCCGGTCCAGAAACCTGCATTCCCCGCCGTTTCGAATCACACGGTCATTCCTGTCCGTCACCCGCCCGATCACAGATGCCTGAATTCCCATCGACGCAAGACAATCAAGCAGCGCTTCTGCGCGGTCTGTTCCCACCAGCAGTGCACCCGCCGAATAAAGATAATATGGATTTATATCAAAGTATTCACAAATTTCAATGGTTTCCTGCTTTACAGGAATTTTTTTCAGATCCACTTCCAGTCCGACGCCTGCACGATCCGCCATTTCCCAGAGCGCATTGAAAATTCCGCCCTGTGACAGATGATGCACGGCACACGCACCGAAGTGGGTAATGGCTCGAGCCTCTTCCCCCGCAGCAGTCAGCTTCCCGAATTCCTTTGCACGATCAACCAGAGAAAACGGGTATTTGCTGCGGAGCTCTTTTTCATATACGGATGCAAGAGAAGATGTCCCCGCCAGGGCAATCCACTTCGTCAGGACAAGGTCCTGTCCGGGACACAGAATTCTCTGCTGATGTGTATCATCTGTACAGGCAGCTTCCTCATATCCGATACCGGTCAGGAAATACTGCGGTAAATGCACACCTGACGATACACCAGCCTGTACGTCAGCCACTTCCATGCCGTATTCCCGGGCGGCAGCGGCGATCCTTTTCATATCTTCCCGCAGTTCTGTCTCCCCGTACGACTGCGGCAGCAGTGCCTGTATCATAAGAGAGGCCGGGACAGCCCCGCCTGCTGCCAGACGGTTCGCCAGCTCCGTGACCTGAATACCGGGATCGTACTCTGATCCCGGCACAGGACCTGACACAGTATATGCATACGCGCCGGATTCACATGGATGCCTGCCGGATGATATGGATTTCTCCCGGTCTGCAGACGGAGATACCCACACACAGTCCGCCCCATAGCATCCGCGGATACCGTATATTTCCATATTCAGTTGTCTGTAGACAGACCGTTTCAAAACCGGCTCTGCCAGATTTCCTGTCCGCATCCATTCCCTCCGTGCTGTTTTATTGCGCACTGTATAGATTTCTCCGTGTCGTTCTGTCTCGCACTGCATGTATCTTTCCCTGTGATATTCTGTTCTGCACGGAATATTTTGCCTCCGTGCCGTCCGTCACTCAATCACAGTGATTTCCTCAGGAACAGTCTCCTCCGGCGCTTCCGGTGCTGCCGGAGCTTCCGTCTGGACCGGGGCATCGGTCTGAGGCGGGTCCGTCTGCGGAGGATCCGTCTGCGGAGGCTCTGTCTGGAGTCCCGTCGTAATCAGCGTCTGTACCTGCTGCAGGTCATTCTGACCGATCGCAGAATACAGCGCCGAGGCAAGCGCCTGATTGTCTGTCACGACACCAACCTCATAGATCGCCGGAGATGCCTGGTAATTGCTGCTGTTGACCTGAATCGTCTCGGAGAGAACTCCGTCGTAATATATATTCTTCCAGAGAACGGCTGACAGCCCCTGATGCGGAGACTGAACCTGCGCCAAATAACCCACGTTCTGGTCAGTCTTCGCCACCAGCTTGATGTTTGTTGCCGGGTCTGTCTGCCCCGTCGTCTCGCTGATAAATTCAATGGAACGGTTGGACGGACGCGTCTCCGCTCCGAAAATTGTGAAATTCAGTGTTCCGTAATAAGCGGAGCCTGCGATATAGACCGGATATTCTGTATTATTCGTAAATACAAAATCCATCAGTCCCTCTGCGATGGCAGCGTCCTTGGACGGATCCACATAATTGACAAGCATGGTGTGGTTGGAGCGGGCGTCTACCTGAAGCTCCGCCTTCAGCACCGCATTGTACAGCGTCGTGGATACCTGGCAGATACCGCCGCCGTAAGAATCCACTACCTGACCGCTCTCATAGGATGGTGCAAGCTCATAACCGTTTTCCGGAGTAAATGGAACGACCACATCTGTCACGGAAAATGTCTCACCCGGCATCAGCAATGTACCGTTAATCTTTGAAGTGCCGTTCTCAACATTCTTTGCCCGGCCCCAGGATGAGGCAGAGTAATCTGTAGTCGCAGAACCCAGCACATCCGTAATCCTGCTCAGCGTCTCCGCTGTCAGCATCGGAGACACTCTGTCGTAGACGGCCTCAATGACGTAGTCTCCCGGCTCCTGTGCGTTCAGATGCTCCTGCAGCAGCGCAAGCGTCGCATCTGCATCCAGCGTCAGGCCGTCGGTACCGCCGTCCACATACAGCAGGCCGTCGCTGCCCATATAGACAGAACCCTCCACCGGCTCGGAGTTAAACTCCGCGCACGACTCTACAAATGATTTCTGTGCGTCCTCATCCATACTGTATTCTATTTCAAAATGAGAATCCTGATTCAGGAGATCCTTCTGCTCCTTGTATCTGCGGATAATATTTCCTGTCGTACCCAGCTGGCTGATCTCCCGGATAAGATCCGTATTTTCCCATTTCAGTCCGAGCTCACTCCAGGTCTTTGAGACCTGATTGTCGCCCATCTCAATCGTAACAACGGAGGAACCAAGCGCCTCCACCTGGCTCTCCACATACGCTTCGGCCTCATCGGCCGTCATTCCTCCAACACTCTGCTCCCCTATGTATACGCCTTCACTAATCGTATCAGGCCCGTCTGACGCATATGCTGATGTACAGAATACACCCAGCACACACATTGTCAGTATCCCTCTTAAAAATCTGTTTCGCATAATATTCCCCTCTATCGATAATGCACCAATCAGAAGAACACGGCCGGAATGATGGAACCGAGTACCATGGCAATAACAACAATCACTACGATAATTGCTGCAATTCTCTGATTCTTTTTAGAATTATTAAAATTCATCATATTCTTCACCTCATAATTTTTCCATATTGCAGAATAATCCCGTCAATCATACGTGATGCTTCATTCTTTGTCAGCTGCTCTATTTTGACGTTACTGTCTATTCTATGATATTTTATCAAATCCCGCAAGTATACTTTTTGTGAATTTGTGATGGGGCTCTCCTTTTTCACTTTAAACTGCAGTGTTTTCGGTTCAAACAGATCCGGACGCTGCTCCCTGAATTCCTCTGCCAGGCGCTCATAAAGCCTGGCCGCTGTCAGCGCATCGTCAAGTGCACGGTGATGGCTCTCCTGTGGAATCCCGTAATGCGCTGCCAGACGATCCAGTGATTTTCCCTCCAGCTGCGGCAGACAGATTCTGGCAATGGCCAGCGTATCGAGACCGCTGCGCTCGAAGGTGCCTCCGAGATTCACCACATTCCGTTTCATGAAGCTGTAATCAAACTGAATATTATGCCCCAGCAGAACACCATCGCCGGCAAATTTCAGAAATCCTTCTACTGCTTCCTTAAGACCCGGGCTGCCCGCCACCATCTCTTCGGTAATACCTGTCAGCTCCACAATACGCTCCGGGATGGAAACACCGCTGTCAATGAACGTCTCATACGTTCCTGTCACTTCCCCGTCTTCCACCTTCACCGCACCGATCTCAAGAATCCGGTCGTACGTGGGCCGAAGACCTGTTGTCTCCAGATCAAATGCAATATAACTGTTCCACATAATACTCTCCTTCTGCTCAAATCTCCCTTTCGTACACAGTACCAATATTCATATTTATATATTCTGACTGCGCCTTCGCTCAAATCAGGATTCTGTGCACTGCCGCATCGTAAGTCAGAGGATCTCTGTTTTCATAATCAAATAATATCCATGCTCCATCTGTTTCATCCCCCAGCCGGCAAAAGTGCTCCACATGTGTCATGCGCATCATCTGTTTCCAGTTCATTTCTCCGTACGACGGCAGAACTGCGCGCACCTGCTCCTCGTTTCGATAGAATGCAGCGATCCGGTCGTAATTCTCAGAATTATTTTCTGCCCATTCCGGTCTGCTCCTGACATTTTCCCGCAGATACAGATCGAGTGTCAGTCTCTCGTCGAACTGCTGCAGCGCCTCCTGCTCTGTCTGCGGCACAGACCACATACATCCTGCAATCCTGCTGTCATCCTGCCGTCTCCGCCGATATCCCTGGCGGACGGCAACTGTCTTTCGAATAAATTCTCTCAGAATCGAAAAGCGCTGCTGCCGTGAATGCGCTTTGTCCTGAAGCTTTTCTTCTTTATAATAATCAGCCAGTGACGCGTACATGTCGAAGGGTCTGTCGAAATAAAGCTCCAGTTCCTCCATCGTATTCCGGAACTGCTGGCTGTTGTAGTATACTTCCAGCATCTCCTCGACCTCCTTCAGCCGCAGCAGCTCATCGCAGGAAATCCATCTGGTGGCCAGCACCTCATAGGGCGGTCTGCTTCTGTAGACAAGCCCGTACTCTTCCCTGCGCAGATACATTTCCGAGCCCTTCAATACCTTCAGAAATCCAAGCTGCAGATCCTGGGGTTTCAGACTGTACACCGCATCAAAGGATGTACAGAAGCTTTCAAAATCCTCGTACGGAAGCCCCGCAATCAGATCAAGATGCTGATGAATATTTCTGTGGGCGGCAATTCTTCTGACTCTGTCAGCAATCTGAGAAAACGAGGCAGTCCTGTGAATTGCCTCCAGTGTGCGTTCGTTGACTGTCTGAATTCCGATTTCAAGCTGTACAAGTCCCGGGCGCATGGCAGAAAGCAGCGCGAGCTCTTCTTCGTTCAGCAGATCGGCCGCAATTTCGAAATGAAAATTCGTCACACCGTTATCGTGTTCCTGAATAAACCGCCATATCCTCTGAGCGTGACTGTGGTTGCAGTTAAAGGTCCTGTCCACAAATTTCACCTGTGGGACGCGGTGCTCCAGGAAAAACGCCAGCTCACACTCCACCAGCTCAGGACTGCGGAAACGGACACGGCGGTCAATGGAGGACAGACAGTAGCTGCATGAGAACGGACAGCCGCGGCTGCTCTCGTAATAGATGATCCGGTTGGCAAAATCTTCTATATGATGATAGACAAACGGGAGCCCGTCCAGCGTTTTCATCGTGTCCTCCGGCCTCTGATACCTTATTCCGGCATTTTCTCCTGAACTGCCTTCACCAGCTTCCTCTCCTGCGTTCCCGCTCTCACATCTCTCCCGGTACACAATCCCCGGTATATCCCCAAGCGTTCCCACATGATCCACATAATACTCCAGCAGCCTCTTAAACGTCCGCTCTCCTTCCCCTGTCATGACTCCGTCAATCTGCGGATTCTCCGCCAGAAGCTCTGACGCATCATAGGAAACCTCCGGGCCGCCGACCCAGATCACAGTATGTGGCAGCACCTTCCGGATATTGGCCGCAACCTCCAGAATCTCCGTGCGGTTCCAGATATAGCACGAAAAAAACAGCAGATCCGGCTTTTTCCGGTAAATGGAGCTGAAAATATCATCTGTGCGGTGATTAATCGTGTACTCCGCCAGAGTGACCATGGGCTCATACGGTCCTGAAGCTGCCTTCAGACTGTACACGGCAAGATTAGAGTGGATGTATTTCGCGCTTATTGCAGTCAGCAGAATATTCATATGAGGATTTCCTTTCCTGTAGCCAAACAGGCCGCCGCAGAATGACATATACTCCACATCATTCCACAGCGGCCCCTGTTTATGACCGTTGTCAGATTACCATTTTTGCAGCGCCGAAGATGCCTGCATCGTTGCCGAGTGTTGCCAGGGCGAATTCAGTATTCTTGGAGGGCGTAAATGCATATTTCCGGAACGGACGTATAATGTAGTCCAGCAGAATCGGGCCTGCCTTGGAAACACCTCCGCCAATTACGATCACCTGCGGATCGACAACTGTCGAAAAAATAGAAAGTGCCTTGCCGAGATATGTACCGAAGCGTTCTGCGATCTGGATTGCCACTGCATCATTTTCTTTCACTGCATCAAAGACAGTTTTTGCGGAAATCTCCTGCCCGCGAAGTAATGACGGTGCATCCGTGGACGCCAGCGCTTCCTTTGCCAGACGGACGATTCCGGTGGCGGAAGCCATCTGCTCCAGACAGCCGCAGTTGCCGCAGTTGCACGGCTCTGTGACGGAATCCTCCACATGGGCGTGTCCGATCTCACCGCCTGCTCCGTGTGAGCCGGCAACAATCCTGCCATTGATGATGATGCCGCCGCCAACGCCTGTACCCAGCGTCACCAGGATCATATTGTGGCTGCCTGCACCGCCGCCCTTCCAGAATTCACCGAGCGCCGCAACGTTGGCATCATTTCCGGCCTTTACCGTAAGCCCTGTCATCTCAGAGAGATCCTTTTCGATATTCACATAGCCCCAGTGCAGGTTGACTGCACACGGCACCTCGCCGTTTTCATTGACCGGTCCCGGAATTCCGATACCGACACCTGCAATTTCATCTCTGTTCAGTTCTTTTTCAGAAATCTTCTCTTTGATCGTTTCCGCTATATCCGGAAGAATCCGGCTTCCGTTATCCTCAGTGCGGGTCCTGATCTCCCATTTGTCAAGGACCTCACCCTCTGTGGTGAACAGTCCGCATTTTACTGTTGTGCCGCCGACATCAATTCCAAAACAATACTTTTTCATCTCTCACTCCTGCTTTCTCGCGTTTTTCATTAAACTGTTCTGTACACGGTTATACAGCTCTTTCGCTGCATTGTAACCCATCTTCTTCTGCCTGTGGTTGACAGCCGCGGACTCAACGATGACTGCCAGATTCCGGCCAGGACGGATCGGAAGAGAATGACATACCACTTTATTGCCAAGGAACTCTGTATACTCCTCCTCCAAGCCAAGGCGATCATACTCCTTGTCACGATCCCACTCTTCCAGCTTGATGACCAGGTCAATGGACTGCGTATTCTTGACACTCTCCACGCCGAACAGTGTCTTGACATCAATGATTCCGATACCGCGCAGCTCGATAAAATGACGCGTGATATCCGGTGAAGTACCGATCAGCGTCTCATCACTGACTCTGCGGATCTCCACAACATCATCTGTCACGAGACGGTGACCGCGCTTGATCAGTTCCAGTGCCGCCTCGCTCTTACCGATGCCGCTCTCACCCATAATCAGGACACCTTCGCCGTACACATCCACCAGCACGCCGTGGATGGAAATACATGGAGCGAGCTCTACATTCAGCCACCGGATGATCTCCGCCATGAAGTCTGAAGTCGTCTGCTTCGTCGTGAAAATCGGAACCTGATACTGCTCTGCCAGACGGAGCATGTCCTCATCCGGCTCTGTCATGGTCGTATAAATTACACACGGCACGTGATACGATAAAAATTTTTCATACACCGGGATCTTCTGCTCTCTCGACAGATGCTCCAGATACGTGTACTCCACATATCCGATAATCTGCACACGTTCCGAGTAAAAGTGGTCAAAATACCCGGTCAGCTGAAGCGCAGGACGATTGATCTCTGACGTCACAATCTTCTTATCGGACATATCGATACCCGGAAGTGCATTCGTCAGATTCATTTTGTCCGCCAGCTTCTCAAGTGTTACACTAGCCATTTACTTTACCCTCCTGTATTTTTGGCTGATTATTCAGGCCTTTTCTTCTTTATAAGTCTTTCCCCTTTTATTACTAATTATAATTG
This sequence comes from Lachnospiraceae bacterium, assembly GCA_004557975.1. Taxonomy (GTDB): domain Bacteria; phylum Bacillota; class Clostridia; order Lachnospirales; family Lachnospiraceae; genus Choladousia. The sequence goes on along the minus strand of SFEV01000035.1, from coordinate 24,607 downwards.
CACAAAACCAAAGCGTCAAGTATTCGGTGGCATGTGAACAGTACTTGTTACTGTTCAGGTGCCACTGTTCCGCGAGGTGTTTTCGCGCAGAATGCGCGGAATGCGCGGAAATCCCGAGGGTATCACGCGCGAAACTGCATGAAATGCAGTTTCTGTGCATCGCGAAGCGTGTTGCTGTGAACGAAGTGAACAGTAACCAATACTTCACTGCTCCACTTCCACCTCCACTGCCCCGGCATTCTGTCCGTGGAAGAAATCATACACCTGCTGCGCACTGCGCATATTCATGGACGGAGCATTTGCAAGCTGCTCCAGCGTCGCATCCCGCACAGCCTCAAGGGATTTGAAGGTGCGCATCAGCGCCTTTCTTCTGGCCGGTCCGATTCCCTCAATGTCATCGAGAATCGAATGCACCTGCTGCTTGCTGCGCAGACTTCTGTGATACTCAATGGCAAAGCGGTGTGCCTCATCCTGGATACGCGTCACCAGACGAAAAGCCTCAGAGTGCGTATCGATGGGCAGCTCCACATTTTCAAAATAGATGCCCCTGGTCCGGTGATAATCATCCTTCACCATACCGCAGACCGGAATGGAAATTCCCAGCTTTTCCAGCACCTTCAGTGCAATGTTGACCTGACCGCGGCCGCCGTCCATCAGGATCAGATCCGGGAAACGGCTGAAGCTTCCCATTTCATTTCCCAGCCCCTTCCCGGCCAGCTCACGCCGCTCCTCCAGGCCATGGGTAAAGCGCCTCGTCAGCACCTCCTCCATGCTGGCATAATCGTCAGGTCCCTGTACGGTCCTGATTTTGAATTTGCGGTAATCACTGCGCCGCGGCTTTCCTTTTTCATAGACAATCATGGAGCCCACGGACTCAAAGCCGCTGATATTGGAAATATCGTAAGCTTCCATGCGGGTCGCCCGCTCAATGTTCAGCAAATGTTCGATTTCGTGAACGGCTCCCACCGTTCTTCCCTCCTCGCGCTTGATTCTCTCACGATCCTGTCGAAGCACGATCGACGCATTTTCGGCCGCCATCTCCACCAGCTTTTCCTTGGTGCCCTTTTTCGGTACACGCAGATACACACGCTGTCCGCGTTTCTCTGTGAGCCACGTCTCTACCAGCTCGTGATCCTCAATCTCCACCTCCAGCATCAGCTCCCGCGGCACAAAAGGCGTACCTGCATAATACTGCTTGATAAAGCTTCCGAGAATCTCTGCTTTCGTATCCTGGGGCGCCACCCGCAGATAATAGTGATCCCGACCGATCATCTTGCCGCCCCGAATGAAAAAGACCTGCACCACGGCATCGCCGCCGTCGACAGCAAGGGCCAGGACATCCTTGTCTTCCCCATCCCCATGCGTAATTTTCTGTCGTTCGGAAACCTGATGAATGCTGCGGATCAGATCACGGTATTCGATTGCCTTTTCGAACTCCATGTTTTCTGACGCTTCCTGCATCTTCTCCTCCAGCATCCCGATCACCGGATCGTGGTTGCCGTTCAGGAAGTCAAGTGTATCCTCGATGGCTTTCCTGTATTCCTCTTTGCTGATTTTTCCCTGGCACGGCGCATTGCACTGCCCGATATGGTAATAGAGGCACGGACGGTCCTTTCCGATGTCGCGCGGCAGATTCCTGCTGCAGCTTCGCAGCCTGTAAAGCTTTCTGATCAGCTCAATCGTATCCTTCACAGCTCCGGCACTTGTATACGGTCCGAAGTATCTGGATTTATCCTTTTTCATGGTGCGCGCTATCATCACCCGCGGAAACTCCTCTCCAAGTGTCACCTTGATAAACGGATATCCCTTGTCATCCTTCAGCATCGTATTATATTTGGGACGGTGCTCCTTGATCAGGTTACACTCAAGCACCAGCGCCTCCAGCTCCGAATCTGTCACAATATACTCAAAACGGCGGATCCGCTCCACCATCTGGAGAATCTTGACGCTCTTGTTCCGGCTGCTCTGAAAATACTGACGCACACGATTTTTCAGGCTGATCGCCTTTCCCACATAAATAATTTCATCCCGTTCATCATGCATAATGTAGACGCCCGGGCGGCCCGGAAGCTTTTTCAGTTCTTCTTCTATATTGAAAGCATTGTCCAAAATGTCTAAACTCCTTATTATGGCATCTGATTCTGCAGATTTTCTGTTCTACGGAAAATCTTAAAAAGTATTTCTTTTTCTTTTAGATTTCTTTCAGTTTTCCGTCACCGTTTGTACACATTTTTCCAGTATACTCCAAGTATAAATTAAATGAAGCCATTGAGATGCACGGCGCGTCTGTATCGGTCATGGCTTCGACAAACAATTATCTTAATTTCGGTTAAGTTTTCATACATTTTTCTCTTCTTAAGGGACATCATGTGATGTCCCTACTCCTTTTTATTTTCCTCTTTCATGATCTTACGGAAATATACGGCAAACATGGTCGCCGTAGTCGTCACTGCCAGCAGATCCGCCACCGGCTCTGCCATAAAGACGGCCCTTGTCTTATCCGCAGAAAACAGTGCCGGCATAATGTAAATCAGGGGAATCAGCAGGATGATTTTCCTCAGAAGTGCCAGAAACAGTGAATTCTTCGCATTTCCGAGGGCGATAAACGTCTGCTGGCACGCAATCTGGATGCCGAAAATTCCTGCCACAGCCATATAGATACGCAGACAGGGCACACCAAACTCCACCAGATCGGGGCTGTCATTAAAGATGCGTATAAACACCTGTGGAAACGCCATAACAAGTGTCCACAGCGTCATGGAATATCCAAGGCATGATGCCAGTAAAATCTTAAATGCCGTCCTGACACGTGCAAGATTTTTCGCTCCGTAATTGTAGCTGACAATCGGCTGCGCTCCCTGTGTCAGCCCCTGCAGCGGAAGCAGGGCAAACTGCATGATGCTGGATGCAATGGTCATCGTAGCCACCGCCACATCTCCGCCGTATTTCAGCAGGGAAGAGTTGAAGCATATGGCAAGCAGACTTTCCGTGGACTGCATAATAAACGGGGACAGTCCGAGCGCAACGGACGGAAGGATAATTTTCGGATCAGGTTTCAGATTTTTCCGACGTATTTTCAGCACAGTTTTCGTTCCTGTGAGGAAACGCAGAATCCATACCATGGAAAGGCCCTGGGACAGAATTGTGGCAAGAGCTGCTCCCGCTACACCCATATGCAGGCCAAAAATGAGTATCGGGTCGAGAATAATATTCGTCACAGCTCCGATCAGTACAGTCAGCATACTGGTTTTGGCAAAGCCCTGTGCCGTGATAAACGCATTCAGTCCCAGTGTGAACTGTACAAACAGCGTGCCGAGACTGTAAATTCTCATATAATCCACTGCGTAGGGCAGCGTATTTTCGCTGGCTCCGAACATCAGCAGAAGATCCTTCGAATAAACAGAGAACAGTACAGTCAGTACAACGGCAATCAGAAACAGCAGTGTCACAGAATTACCCAGCGTCTGCTCCGCCTTATCCTTATCCCTTTTTCCGAGAAAAATCGAAGCGCGGGGCGCAGCGCCCATACCTGCCAGCGCAGCAAAGGCCGAAATAATCATAATCAGCGGAAGACATACTCCGACGCCTGTCAGGGCAAGCTGTCCCACCTCCGCAATATGTCCGATATAAATGCGATCCACCATATTATAGAGAAGGTTGATGATCTGCGCCACGATGGCAGGAGCCGCCAGAGAAAAAAGCATTCTTCCCACCGGTTCCGTGCCGAGCCTGTCTGTACCTGCCCCGCTGCCTCCTGCAGCAGCCTGCATCCTTTTAGTAGTTTTTTCCATCATATTCTCCCAGCTTTCCAATTTTTTTCCACATCTTCCGCTTTCTGCACAGTATTGTTCTCCCTGAACGGTTTTCTGAACCTGCGCGGCATTCATTTATCCGGAAAGTCCCCGGTATCTTCCCTGCATTCGAACGAAGCAGGGAATCCGTTCTTCATTCGGTCAGAATTTCCGGATCTGATCATCAGACTCATCATGTGTATTTACAATTGAGCGGATCTCCACATAATATCCATACTGGTCATTCACCTTAATATAGACACGGTCGCCCACCTTATGGCCCAGAATCGCCTTGCCGAGAGGTGATTCAATGCTGATCAGCCCCTGCATGGAATTGCCGCGCACCGATGTGACAAGGCGGTACGTCTCCGTCTCATCATCCTCTTCAAAATACACGGTTACCGTATTGTTGACACCGACCTCGTCATCCTTTGATTCATCAGAAATCACCTTCGCATTTTTCAGCATGCGCTCCAGATAACGGATTCTGCTCTCATTTTTGTTTTTATCACCTTTTGCCGCGTGATACTCAAAATTTTCGCTGAGATCTCCGTGAGCGCGCGCCTCTTTTACCGCCTCAATCGCCTCTTTGCGTACAACCAGCTTGCGGTATTCTATTTCTTCCTGAATTTTTCTGACATCTCCTGTCGTGAGCTGTTCCTGCATGATTTCTCCTTCTTTCCTGATTGCTGATACAGAACAGAATAAATCCGGCGCGGCGCGATGGTTCTTCCGCAATCTTCAGGCAAAAATTCCCCGGAAGACAAAAAAGCAGCCGCCTGATTACCGCGACAGCTTTTTCCGCCATGATATTTTCTGTTGTATCTGTTCACCTTCACAGATACTTTCTGTTTCTTTATTATACTTACAATCAATTTTTATGTCAATCCATTTCCTTTCAGCGGTCCGGACACCGGATATCCCGTGTTGCTGTCCGCTTCCTTCACAGCAACTATCCCGTCTGCCCGAACCGGCAGACGGGATAAACTTCCCTCAAGCTATGTCAATTACTGTGCATTCACATATTCCACAAACGCCGCAAATGCTTCCTGTCCCTGCGGTGTCCGCTTATACACGCCGGCATGCTCCAGAACCTTTCCGAATACAAGGCCGACTTCATCCTCGATGATCTTATCGATCGTATCTTTCTCAAAGGAGCCGTATTTCTCCTTCAGTTCTTCCACCCAGGCTGCATGCTTGGACAATTCCTCATCGCCTGTGATGTCACGGCCCTCTGTCATGGCTGTTTTCAGATGCTCCAGCTCATCTTTCAGACGTGCCGGGAGTACTGCCAGGCCCATGACCTCTATCAGACCGATGTTTTCTTTCTTGATGTGATGGAGCTCTGCGTGAGGATGGTAAACACCCAGCGGATGCTCCTCTGTGGTAATGTTGTTGCGCAGCACCAGATCCAGTTCAAATTTGTCTCCGCGTTTTCTGGCAATGGGCGTGATGGTATTGTGGGGCTCACCGTCCGTCTCCGCGAAAATAAATGCTTCCTCATCCGTGTAGCCGCGCCATGCAAGGAGAATACGGTCTGCCAAGTCAACGAGACGCTTTGTGCTCTCAGAACTGATACGGATCACGGACATCGGCCATTTTACAATGCCTGATTCCACATCCTCGTAGCCTTTAAATACAATCTTCTTCTCCACAGGAGCCTTCGCCATGGCAAACTCGTAGCAGCCGCCCTGGAAATGGTCATGGCTCAGGATAGAGCCGCCTACAATCGGCAGATCGGCATTGGAGCCGACAAAATAATGCGGAAACTGAGTCACAAAGTCCAGCAGCTTGCCAAAGGTCGCGCGCTCGATCTTCATCGGTACGTGCTGTGAATTGAAGACGATACAGTGCTCGTTGTAATATACGTACGGTGAATACTGGAAGCCCCACTGGCTGTTGTTGATCGTCACCGGAATAATTCTGTGATTCTGGCGGGCCGGATGGTTCAGGCGGCCGGCATACCCTTCATTCTCCACACAGAGCAGACATTTGGGATAGGAGCTCTGCTTCGCCAGCTTTGCCGCTGCGATCGCTTTCGGATCCTTCTCCGGCTTGGAGAGATTGATCGTGATATCCAGATCTCCGTACTCTGTCTTTGCCACCCACTTGCGATCCTTTGCAATACGGTAACGGCGGATATAATCGGTATCCTGGCTGAATTTGTAATAAAAATCTGTCGCTTTCTTCGGACTCTCCTGATAAAGCTCACGGAATCTGCGGATAATACTGGACGGCCTGTCCACCAGCAGACTCATCACCTTTGTGTCGAACAGATCCCTGTATCCAATGGTATTCTCTTCCAGAATCCCGTTTTCATACGCATAATCGCAGATCTCACCGAGCACCTGCGGAAGCGCTGCGATCAGCCCGTCTTCCCCGCTGCCCGGCTCCCACGCCAGAATGGCACGCTCTGCTTCCTCCTCCAGCGTATCAATACGAAGAAGCTCCAGCACGCGGTTTGCTGTGTAAATACGATCTTCCGGTGCAATCAGTCCCGTCGATAATCCGTACTGAACCAGTTTTACAATATTATTCTGTATCATCTTTTTCCTCCCAAAGCTGCTTTTATTTTGAGCCTGTATATTTCTTTTCCGTTATATTTTATCTCTTTTCAGGACGATTGTCTCGTATTTTTTTAAATTTGCAGCATTTCCTCCGTAAATCATTCTGTAGCTGCCGTCTGTTACCTGTATCGCCACATCCTGATCTCCGAAATTCTGGAGAATCAGATACGCCGCTGTCTCTGATTCACGCTGTGTAACCTCCAGCCCCAGCGGGATCTCTGACAGCGGAGGCGTTGCAACACCGGCTTCCTTTACGGCTGAAGCATAGAGTTCATCATAAAATGCCTGCTCAAAATCGGCGCAGATATAATACGCATACCCTTTTCCGTACGCATTGCGCGTAAGAGCCGGAGTGCCTGCATAGAAATCACTGCCGTACACGGCAAGTACCTGCGCACCGAAACGTTCCCGGCCGCCCAGAAGATTCACAGAGCACTCTGCACCGCAGCAGCATGATGCATCACTTTCTGATTCCGTCCTGCAGACATCTTCTCTGCTCCCCCACAGCGCATCTCCCAGCGCGACTGCTGATTTTGCGCCATTTACTTCCACAAGCTCACACAGATTCCTGCATGTATACGTGTGCCGCAAAATCTCCTGGCCTTCCACCGGAACAGCAGCATTGCTCTCCCAGTCGTATAGGCCGTCGATTTCTGTACTGCGCAGCCCGAACACATCCTCCAGCCCATGAGGTGTGCCACCCAGGAAGCAGCGGTCTGTCTCATCGACAATACCGGACCAGTACGTCATCAGCACGGTGCCGCCCTGCTCTGTAAAATCACGCAGCTTTCCGGCAAATCCTTCTTTAAACAGATACATCATCGGTACTGCCACGAGACGGTAATCCTCCAGCGTTTTACTCATATCAATCACATCCACGTTAAGACCAAGCTTTCGGAGGGCGCGGTATGATTTTTCCATAGTCTCTTTATAAAACAGATTTTTATTGCGTGGTCCCTGTGCATCCTCCATGGCCCAGCGATTGTCCCAGTCATAGAGCACTGCCGCCAAAGACCTGACCTCCGTGCCGCATAGCTCCTGCAGTGACTGCAGCGACGCACCTGTGCATGTCACCTCGCGGAACACACGGGTATCTCCGCCGTAGTGGTCCATGACCGCTCCATGGAATTTTTCTGATGCGCCCCGGCTCTGGCGGAACTGGAAATACAGCACGCTGTCACTTCCGTGGGCAATGGCCTGCAGAGAAGCTGCCTGGAGCATGCCCGGCTTTTTCAGCTTGCTGACCTTCTGCCAGTTTGTGGAGGAAGGACAGGATTCCATCAGAAGAAACGGCTGTTTTTTCAGGCTCCGCATGATATCGTGCTGCATGCCGCAGTCTGATGCGGTGACAGTTTCCGGCTCCTTGTGCCATACAGGATAGGAGTCCCAGGAAATAATATCCACGTACGGGGCCATCTCCGGGTAATTCAGTCCTTCGAAGTTGTACATCATATTGGTCGTCACAGGCTTGTCGGAACCTGCCTCCCGCAGACACGCAATCTCGTGCCGCATAAAATCTGTGGTACGCTCCGTCACAAAACGCTTCCAGTCCAGCTTCAGTGCATGCAGCTCATTTTCACCCCGCGGCGACGGCGCCTCAATCTGTTCAAAGCTGCTGTAACGGTGGCTCCAGAAGGTTGTGCACCAGCGGCGGTTCAGCTCCTCAATGGTACCGTATTTCTCTTTCAGGAAACGGCGGAATTCCTGCTGACACAGCGGACAGTAGCACGCACCGCCGTACTCATTGGAAATGTGCCACAGCTTCACAGCCGGATGACTGCCGAGCCTGCGGACCAGCTCCTGATTGATAATTTTTATTTTTTCCCGGTATACGGGGGAGGTATAGCAGTGGTTGTGACGGCCACCGAAGAAATTCCTGTGACCTGACGCGTCCACACGCAGTACCTCCGGATACGCATCCGACAGCCACTTGGGTCTCGCACCGGACGGAGTGGCCAGGATCACGGAGATACCGTTCTGATACAGCTTCTCCACAATCTCTTCGAGCCACCCGAAGCAGAATACACCTTCCTCCGGCTCCAGTACTGCCCAGGAAAAAATTCCGACAGAAACTGTGTTGATATGAGCTCTGCGCATGTATTCCAGATCCTGCTCCAGAATTTCCGGATACTCCAGCCACTGCTCCGGGTTATAATCTCCTCCGTATAACAAATGATCAAATTTCACCATATCCTATCCTCCCTTTCATCAATCCCCTAAAAGTATATATTTCTGAAAAAAACTGCTGCAGACCGGTCAGACCGTAATCTGCAGCAGCATATAAAAAGAGAAAGAAAGCTGATTAAATACCGCGGAAGCGGAACACAAATTCTTTTCTCTCATCCGCTTTCAGAAGATACTCTTCGTGTGTCCGGGCTCCCCAGGAGTTGTCGCCGCCGACACCCATCTGGCCTTGCGAAGCGCGCACTACTGTATAGTGGATCTGCGGAAGCTCATAGCCGTGAGCCGCGTTCTCCAGCTCGTGTGCCGTATACGGAAGCGCGGAAAATTCCATGCAATCTCCCGTAAACATCATGCCGCGTCCCTTCCTGTCAGTCACTTTTGCCCAGCGCACCCCTGTGTGGTTGCCGCATTCCTGCGGTACAAGGTAACGTGCAAGGCTCTCCTTTGCCGTGCTGCGGTATATGCCAAGCTTTGCGCCTGTCTCACGGTCATTGTACGTCTCCTGCGGTCCCATTCCATACCATTCAATCTGGTCATAATCGGCATCCAACTTCATGGAACAGCCAAATACAGGCATATCGCCAAGTCCCTCCACCGGATCATACGCAAGCTTCACCTCCACCGTTCCGTCTCCATATACGCTGTAAGCCAGCTGACAGGAAGCAGCGGGAGTCGTCGGAAGCTGATACGTATAGGTGATCACCGCACAGTGCTCCTTTACCTCAAGAGTCGGTATGGAGGCAGCCGGATTCACCGGATTTTTCGCGCTGGGATAGAGACTGGCAATCTTCCACTGAGCATACCGTGCCATCATTTCATTGCCACAGTCATTGTCAATGGGCGCTCTCCAGAATTCCGGCATCGGAATGTTCTTCAGCATCTCCTTTCCGCCGTAGCGGTATGATACGAGGCCGCCGTTCAGGTAAGAGAACAGCACATCGAAGTGTTCTCCTCTCACGCCGATATTCAGCTTGCCCTGAATCACGGTAAACGGCTCGGTACACGTTTCTTTTACACCTTCTATTGCATAGACGAACTGGCCGAAGGCCACCTCGTAGCCGCGTTTAGCCCACAGTGTATCCTCCTTCAGGTGGAAGGATACCGTGACAGCATACTCACCCGGCTTTGTCTGTCTCTCAATCGGAAGCGCAAACGTCTGCTCCGAAAGAGGAGCCACAGAAGCTTCCATGTTTTTCCTGCAGACCAGATGACCGTCCTTCTGAAGCGATACGACACAGTCATACTCTGCCGTATCTGTGAACAGATGCTTATTCCTGATCAGTACTTCCGTCTCAGACGGGAAAATCTGTATATTCTGGTAATTGTATTTCACGGTCTGCATCTTCGGGGATTCCTCCCGGCCTGCCCCTCCGTATGCAATTCCGTTGCCGCTGAAATTGTAGTCGCAGGGACGTTCTCCGAAGTCTCCGCCGTACGCCTCAAATTCATTTCCGTACCGGTCCTTCTTCGTAATCGACTGGTCGATATAGTCCCAGATGAATCCTCCCTGGTACAGCGGCTCCGTGTCTGTCAGATCCGTATATTTGTACATGGCACCGCAGGAATTTCCCATGGCATGCAGATACTCACAGCAGATAAATGGCTTGCTGCGGTCCTTTTTCAGAAACTCCGCAATCTGTTCCGCCGGTGTGTACATCTGGCTCTCCATATCGCTGGTATCGTTGTAGCGGCGGTCATTCATAACACCTTCATAGTGTACCAGCCTTGTGGGATCCTGGCGGCGGAACTGCTGTGACATCTCATAGATCACCTTTCCGCCGAAGGATTCGTTGCCGCAGGACCAGATCAGAATTGCCGGATGGTTTTTGTCTCTCTGATACATGGAGTTGGCACGGTCAAGCATTGCGCCCAGCCACTCTTCTCTGTCGCAGGGAACAATGAAGTCCCAGTCGCCCATCCCCTTTGCATACGGATCCCAGGAACCGTGGGATTCCATATTTGCCTCATCAATCATATACAGCCCGTAACGGTCGCACAGGTCATACAGGAATGAGTGATTCGGATAATGGCTTGTACGGATGGCATTGATATTGTTCCGCTTCATGGTAATAATATCTTTTTCCGTCTCCTCATACGTCACTGCACGGCCGTACAGTGAACTGAAATCATGACGGTTTGCGCCCTTAAATACAATGCGCTTTCCATTCAGGCACATAATATTGTCCTTAAGCTCAAAACGGCGGAAGCCCACGTTCTGACGGATCACTTCAACAACCGTTCCGTCTCCGTCTGACAGCTCGATCCACAGCTCATAAAGCTTTGGCGACTCCGCGCTCCACAGCTCAGGATGTGATACTGCAACAGTACTCTCCAGGCATCCTGTTCCTTCACAACAGCATCCCTCACACTCTGTTGAACACGCACCTGTCAGCTCTTCTTTCCAGTCACAGACTTTTTCGTCTCCGTCCATCAGGCGGAAGGATGCCGTTCCGGTACCGACTGTCTGCAAACATACCTGAAGCTCTGCATTTTCACAGGTCTCATCCAGCACTGTGCGCACGCGCACATCTGATACGTGCACGCAGGGAATGGCATACAGATACACGTCACGGTAAATACCGGAAAAGCGGAAGAAATCCTGATCCTCACACCAGCTTGCGGAAGTCCATTTATAGACCTGGGCAGCCAGCTTGTTCTCACCCGGAACGAGATACGGCGTCAGTTCAAACTCTGACGGAGTAAAGCTGTCCTCACTGTATCCCACATACTGCCCGTTCAGCCACAGTGCCAGTCCGCTCTCTGCTCCCTGGAATGAAATAAAAATGCGTTTTCCTTCCATGTCAGACGGAAGTGTAAAATATTTCACGTAGCTGGCAGTCGGATTAAAGCGCTCCGGAATCTGTCCCGGGCGGATCTCCTCACGGCCATCCCACGGATACTGCACATTTGCGTACTGCGGTACGTCGTACCCCTCCATCTGAATGTGTGCGGGCACACGTATTTCATCCCAAGTTTTGCAGCAGTAATCTGTCTGCTCAAACCCTTTCACTGCACTCTCGTAGTTCTTTGCATAGGAAAATTTCCACAGTCCGTTGAGAGAATATACGTAGCTGCTCTTCCGGCAGGATGCTTCTGAAACAGATGCATAAAAGCTGTGATCAGAATGTGCAGGAAGCCGGTTCTCGCAGAAAAACTGTGGATCCTTTACCCTGCTGTAGTCAAAATTCATGTCGATTTGTCCTCCTGTGTTATTATTTGTTACTGTGAACGAAGTGAACAGCAACCATTATTTTACCGCACCTGTAATACCTTCTGCAAAGCTTTTCTGCAGAATAAAGAAAATAATAACGGTCGGAATCGTACAGATAAATACACCGAGCATCAGCATACCGTAATCCGTCACGTAGCCCTCGATCATATTCGCGACGAGCATCGGCATCGTCAGCGTATCATTGTTTGTCATGATAACCTTCGGCCAGAGATAATTGTTCCACGCATTCATAAATGTGATCGTCATGGCTGCCGCATACGTGGAGCGCATGGTCGGGAAAAACATCCGGCAGAAAATACCGAACTCACTCAGGCCGTCAATCCTTGCCGCCTCAATAATTTCATGTGGGAAGGACCTGGAGCTTTGGCGGAACATCATGATCAGAAACGGCGTTGAGATGGTCGGAAGAATGAAGCCCATCGTCGTATTCAGAAGCTTTGCCTTTGAAAACATCTGGAACAGAGGGATCATCGTAGCCGCAAAGGGAACCATCATAGCCAGAAGAATAATATTCATCACGATATCCTTGCCCTTGTCGTGATAAATCTCAAAACCGTAGCCGGCCAGCGAGCAAACAAACAGGGAAACCAGTGTAAGTATGATGGAATACTTGAAGGAATTCGTCAGTGCCGCTGCCAGGTTCTGGCTCGCAATCAGTTTTTTGAAGTTTTCTATAATGTATGTGCCCGGAATCAGCTTTCCGCGGATAACATCAACACTGGCATTCGTGGCTGCACACGCCATCCAGTACAGCGGAAACACGGAAATCAGCGATACAATGGTCAGAAAAACGTACTGAAAAATCTTTTTGCCCTTACTCACGCTTATCACCTACTTTCATCTGTACCAGAGCCAGGACTGCAACGAGAATCAAAATCAGATAGGACATTGCCGCCGCATATCCGAAGTTTGGTGTATACTTAAACGACATATTGTAGATGTAGTGTGACATGGTAATCGTCGCATTGGACGGGCCGCCGTTGGTCAGGTTGACCGACTCATCGAAGAGCTGCAGCGTACCGTTGGTGGACATAATCGTTGTCAGCAGGATAGTCGGTTTCAGCAGAGGCACGGTGATCTTCCAGAAGGACTGAACCGGGGAAGCCCCGTCAATTCTCGCCGCCTCGTAAACGGAATAATCAATATTCTGAAGACCGGACAGATAGAATACCATGTTGTATCCGGTCCAGCGCCAGATCAGCGCAATGATAATGACTGCCTTTGCCGTCCCCGGATTTGCCAGCCAGTTGATTCCCTTTTCGATAATATGCAGCTTCATCAGCGCCATATTGACGAATCCATCCATCGCAAACAGTGTACGGAACACGATAGCGTAGGATACCAGTGATGTGGCACACGGCAGGAAAATACACGTGCGGAACAGTCCCTTGAATTTCAGGTCCTTATTGTTGAGCATGGATGCCAGGATCAGCGCCAGTACAAGCATGATCGGCACCTGAATAATCAGATAGAAGAAATTGTTCTTCAGGGCAGTCATAAAGACTTTATCCTGGAACATTCTCTGATAATTTAAAAGTCCGGCAGGCTTCATATTTGCTCCGATTCCTGTCTGGAAAGAAAGAAGCAGCGCTTTTACCATCGGTACAAAGCTCATAATCAGGATCAGAATTGCCGCCGGAGCAAGGAATCCCCAGCCGGTCAGATTATGTTTCCTGCTCAGGGACATCTTTTTTTTCTTTGAAGCATTCATCCGAAATTCCCCCCTTTTTCTGTTTTATTAACTGTGTTTCAAAAAAAGCGGGGGCATGGTCCGTTGCGAACCAACCCCCACTCCATCTTACGCTTTATCAGTCACAGAGTACTGTACAGCTCCTCCCGGGAAGCTTATATACAGTGGTAATTACATACCCATTGCAAATGAAATCGTATCCTGTGCTGTCTGAAGCTCTGTCTCAATATCAGATCCTGCAACTATGTTTGTGATTGCCACTGCAACGGCGTCACGTGCTTCGTAGTAGTAAACACCTGTATTGTTGCTCGGAACCTTGCCTGCATACTCAGTGATCTTTGCAAAGATTGCGTCTCCGCCGAAGAATTCCTGCGGCTCTGCATAGACTTCGCTCTCGCCTGCCGGAAGGTATGTTGCCAGTGCGCCTGAGCTCGGAAGGATTGTCTCATAAAGCTCTACGCTGCCTGCAAATGTGTTCTTCAGGAAATCGAATGCCAGATCCGGATTTGCACAGTTTGTGGTAACTGCCCAGCTGGATCCGCCGTTGTTGGAGTAATTTGTAGCGCCTTCTACGTTGTCAAGTGCCGGCATATTTGTGATGCCCCATTTTCCGGACTGATCCGGTACGGACTGGATAGATGCGAGAATCCAGCAGCCATTGATGGTACCTGCAACAACGTCATTTGCCATTGTTCCGATGTACTCGTCCCAGCTGTTTACTTCCACGAGAACGCCTGCCTTAACCAGCTCAGCGTATGTGTTCATTACTTCTACGAGAACAGGATTGTCTGTCATAGCCGGTTTGCCTTCTTCGTCGAAGCAGCTTGCGCCTGCAGACTGAAGCATCATCATGATCAGGTCAGACTCGCCTGCCTGCATGGAAAGGAGCGGCTTACCTGTCTTTTCAAGAACAACACTGCCTTTTTCAAGGTACTCGGACCATGTAATATCTGTAAAGTCATCCAGTGTGAAACCTGCCTCTTCCAGAATATCCGTACGGTAAGCAGCTACAACGGCACCGTTGTCGAACGGAACACCATAATTCTTGCCGTCAATCACAGAGTAAGCAACTTTTGCTGCACCAAACTTTGAGAAATCAATACCTGAATCTGTCAGATCTGCAAATACGTCCGGGAAACTGATCTGATTCTTCTGGAAAGCATTATCCTGCATCAGGAAAATATCCGGCAGTGTGGAAAGGTCACCGGATGTAGCAGCCGTCGTCAGCTTTGTCTGAACGTCAGCCCACGGAGTCTCCACTACTTCGAGCTCGAAATCCGGATGATCTGCCTTATAAATTTCAGCAGCCTGCTCCATTGCATAGATATTGAATGCCGGGTCCCAGCACCAAACCGTCAGCTTATTTTCCCCCTCTGCGGATGCCGGAACACATGCAAGACCTGCAACCATTGCCGTAGCCATTGCCAGACTGAGTAACTTCTTCATTTTCATTCTTTCTTCCTCCTTACATTCAACCCTTTTACTACACCACAAAACAAAAAAGTACGCGCGCGTTTCTTGTGCAATATGCACAAGAATAAATACTTTTTTTTCATTTGTTGTTCATATTATACTACATATCGCTGTGAGATGTAGTCATATTCGATTGCATACCAGTCATTTTCGACTATTTATTATACATTTTCACAGCATTGATAACGGCATGACCGGACATACGCAGCAGTTTCTGCTCACCATCCATCATAAATTTCTATCTTTTTCTTCTGCAGTCTCCTCTCATATGCCTCGGGCTGTTTTTTCCACTCACTGGGAGAAATTCCCGTAATTCGTCTGAAATTTCTGTTGAATGTCGCAAGGCTTGAAAATCCGCATTTGACCGCCACATCGGCAATGGGTTCATTCGTTTTGCGCAGCCGTTCACACGCCATCTTCACCCGGACGTAATTGATATACTCGACGGGATGCATTCCCACACAGCGCACAAACAGCCGTCTGAAATGTGTCTCACTCATATGGCATGCATCGGCCAGATCACTGATGCGCAGAGGCCGGTCATAATAATCTCCTACATACTCCAGCGCCCGGGAAATCTGCACCTGCTCCGTTTTTTTATGTCCGGGTGCTTCCTCTGCGCCGGAAACTCCCGCTGTATACCGCGCTATCTCAACAAACAGAGTTTTCATCAGCCCGTGTACTGCGTCAGAATACATTTCTCTGTGGAAGGTCATCTCCCGCAGAACGCCACGGATCAGAGCGGCCATCTCCGGCTGTTCTGATACGGTGGTGCAGATTGCCTGCCTGTTGATCCGCTCCAGAATCTGCTCTGCCTGATGCCTTCGATCCATGAAAAGCTGCTGCACCATTTTCTCCATGTCTACGAACAGATACTCCCACCGATTTGTAACCTGCCTCACGCCGTTGGTCGTATGCGGAAAATTTTTCGGAATCACAGTGAGAGCCCCCGCCCCGTAGGGATACACTTTATCCTCAAAAATCAGTTCTCCTCTGCCCTCATAGCAGTAGCCGATCTCCAGGAGATTGTGAAAATGCAGGTCTG
Source organism: Lachnospiraceae bacterium (assembly GCA_004557975.1). GTDB lineage: Bacteria > Bacillota > Clostridia > Lachnospirales > Lachnospiraceae > Choladousia. The sequence goes on along the minus strand of SFEV01000035.1, from coordinate 8,625 downwards.
TAATCGGCCGGTCATTTTCGTCATATCCATAAGGACGTATCCATGCATCTCCCAGAAGAGCCAGGAGAGGCTCCCCATGAGGAATTTCATAGTAACGGAATTCCAGTTTTCCTTTTTTTCTTGACATAACTCCACACTCCCCACACACTTTTTTCCATCATAACAGATCACATCTGAAAGTATAATCAATCGCAGCCGTCCAGTACCATCACGGCTGCTGTTCACTGTACATAATGACTTACCCGACAAATGATCCTGACGTCGGTTTTTCCGTGCTTTGCACTCCCAAAATCAACGAAAGCATTAAAGATTGGCCCATATAATGTAAAAAGGGATGCACAGGACCAGTTTACAGCCGGTTCTGCGCATCCCTGTCACAGACACTGCTTCAATACAGCAATGCTATTTATTTCTTGTACAGCGGACCGTATGTAGCGCATGCTCTGTAATCAGCGCCCTCTTTGTCCATTCCGTATGCGTTCCATGCTGCCGGACGGAAGATCTTCTCAGTCGGAACATTGTGCATGCATACCGGGATTCTCAGCATGGAGCACATGGTAATCAGGTCTGCACCGATATGACCGTAGCTGATTGCACCGTGGTTTGCACCCCAGTTGTTCATAACGTCATAAGCTGTCTTGAACGGTGAGCCTTCCTTGCCGTCGCATCTCGGAGCGAACCATGTACACGGCCATGTATAGTCTGTTCTCTTCCAGAGTGTATCGGAAACCTCTTCCGGAAGCTTCACAGTCCAGCCCTCTGCGATCTGAAGAACCGGTCCGAGACCTCTTACAAGGTTCAGACGGATCATCGTAGCCGGCATCTCTGCATCTGTCACAAATCTGGAGGAATATCCGCCGCCGCGGAAGTATCCGTTGTCAGCTGCATTCCATGTGGTAGCATTCAGAATAGCCTTCTGGTCTTCTTCTGTCACATCCCACCACTGCTTGATCACCGGATTGCCGTCTGCATCCTTCGCCTGTCCGCACGCATCAAGGCATGCAGCACCGGAGTTGATCAGATGGATGAAGCCGTCTGATTCTTTTGCAACACCTTCCAGATCATAGCCTGTAACGCGCTTAACAGCTGCCGGGCTCCAGTATGTACGAACGTCTGCGAAAATCTGCGGGCGGTTCGTCAAAAGCTTCATGAACATCATGCCGAGACCATTGAGAACGTCGTTCTCTGTTGCCAGGATGTACGGCTCTCTTGCTCCGTTCCAGTCGAAGGAAGTATTCAGGAGTGCCTCCGGGAAGTCACAGTTCGGATAGAAGTCTGTCCACTGTCTCTGTCCCTGGAATCCTGCTGCGATTGCGTTATGTCCGATTGCTTCCTCGGAGAACTTCGGATCAAGCTTGTCGCTTCCGCTCATCAGATCCTTGATGATAACCATCATCTTAACTACGAACTCCCAGTCTGCATCTTTCTGCTCACGTGATTTCTGAATATATTCCGGATTCTTGTCGAAGCCTTCAATACAGTTTTCCTTTGTCCATTTCAGAGCCTTCTCGTACTCTGCCTGGTCATAGATTCCCTCTGTCATGCGGCGGATGATCTCTACCTCATCCACAGACTCCACACGCATGCCAAGGTAGGACTCGATAAAGTCAGAGTCAATAATGGATCCGCCGATACCCATACAGATGGAACCGATCTGCAGATAGGATTTTCCTCTCATTGTAGCTACTGCCACTGCGGCACGTCCGAAGCGAAGCAGCTTCTCAAGAACGTCTGCCGGAATCTCCGTATCATCTGCATCCTGAACGTCATGTCCGTAAATACCGAATGCCGGAAGTCCCTTCTGTGCATGTGTCGCAAGAACAGATGCAAGGTAAACTGCACCCGGTCTCTCTGTGGCATTGAAGCCCCATACAGCCTTGATCGTATTGCGGTCCATATCCATTGTCTCGGAACCGTAGCACCAGCACGGAGTAACTGTAAGAGTGATTGCAACACCCTCTTTTTCGAATTTAGCCTGGCATGCTGCCGCCTCACCCACACGACCGATTGTCGTATCAGCAATAACAACCTTAACCGGATCTCCGTTTGAATATCTCAGGTTTTCCGTAAACAGCTTTGCAGCCGCCTTTGCCATATTCATTGTCTGCTCTTCCAGTGAGCCACGCACATCAAGCGGTCCCTTACGGCCATCAATCGTAGGTCTGATACCGATTACAGGATACTCGCCAACAAATCTTTTCTCTGCCATTTCTGATTACCTCCATTGAATTATATACGTTTCAGCCAGCACAATTCCGACAGAAGCATTCCACACTCATTGTCTGAATTGCCTAATGTAAATTTATTATACACTACTTTCATGTGAAAATCACGCAAATTTCTGTTACAATATAGACATTTTTTGTTATTTTTGATATTCTTACTCTAACAGACCAGACCAGCAGGCAAAATAAAGAATAAGACCGTGCAGGTTTACCTGCTAAGGGCTGATTCTTTATTTTGCGGGTGGGCGGGACGCACACCAAGCCGCGGACAGGAGTTGCGCAGCAACGGATAGTCTGCTTTGCAGACGGGTCTGCGGCCTGCTGGCCCCTCACTCCACAGCAGCAAATCAAATAAGACCGTGCAGGTTTACCTGCTAAGGGCTGTTTCTTTATTTTGTTGGTGGGCGGGACGCACACCAAGCCGCGGACAGGAGTTGCGCAGCAACGGATAGTCTGCTTTGCAGACGGGTCTGCGGCCTGCTGGTCCCTCACTCCACAACAGAAAATCAAAGGAGACCGTGCAGGTTTACCAGGAGATATTACATGAAAGCATTTCACGAAGTACGAAACTATAATTCCGATTTTATGGTATGGCAGTCCGCCTATGAAAACATCAGTTTCCTGGCTCACTGGCATCAGGAGCTGGAGCTGATTTATGTCCGCTCCGGAATTGCCCGTTTCAGTATCAACGATGATGAATTCACGGCACATGACGGCGATCTCGTCTTCGTCGATACGGGTGATTTCCACTACAGCGACTCTTACGAATACAAAAACGTGCTGGATTTTATCGTATTTGACCCCAGCGTAATCAGTCCCTACTATCATCACGCTCATTTCGCTCATCCCCTTGTCATTGCCGACAGGCTGGAGGAATACGGAATCAGCGGTGATACACAACAGCTGTTTTCCTGCGTCGAAAAAGAACTTCGGGAGCAGAAGCCATATTACAAAGAAATCGTATCCGGAATGCTGCGCGAATTTGTATACCGTCTGCGGCGCAGCCATCCTCGCTGTGACGAGACATCCACTGCACGCAGCCACAGAACTGAAATGCTCTACGACATGCAGAATCTGCTGACATACATCGATGAGCATTACAGCGAAAACATCACACTTTCTTTCGCTGCGGAGCGTATGAATTTCAGCGAAAGTCATTTTTCCAAAGTGTTCAAAAAACTGGTGGGCATAAACTTCGTTACCTATATCAATGCAGTGCGCATCGAACAGGCCGCAGCCATGCTGAAAACATCCGGTGCTAAAATTACCGATATCGCCATGCACTGCGGATTCGGAAATGTCCGCTCCTTCAACCGCACGTTTAAGGAGTTTACCGGCTATACGCCTTCACAGTTTCTGCACCTTCCTGATGCCGAAGCTCAGCATTTCTCCTATTACAGGCGAAAAACCAACCAGAAAGAATATGTACAGAACGATTCTCTGACTGTGGTGCCGAATCCGCCGCGCCAGGAGCACCCGCCAAATCGTACAGAAAGCATTCCATATGAGCGCAGTCAAAAGACAATACAGGGGGATTTCTAAATGAGTGATCTGAAGCTATATCGCAAACGTATTATCCCGGACGAGTGTCTGCTTCTGGAAAATGATACCATTCTTTATCACGATCAGGAGGTAATCATCACGAAGTGGAATACGATCCATCCCAAGAAAACTCTGCATCACGGCTACTCCTGCTACTTTATGGAGCGCGGCTACAAGGTCAGCAAATTCTACGACCATGACGGCTGCCTGATCAGCTGGTACTGTGATATCATCGACTATACCCACGATCCTGTCACCGACACGTATGTATTCACCGATCTGCTGGTGGATGTCATCGTCTACCCGGACGGTTTTGTCCGCGTTGTCGATCTGAACGAGCTGGCCGATGCAGCCAGGGATGGACTGATTACGCCGGAACAGCTGCAGCTGGCGCTGCGTCGGACAGACAAACTGCTCTCCGTTATTTACAAAGGAGCATTCGGCAAGCTGCAGAAATTTATCGATGATTACGAAGAGGTTTCTGTGAGCATGTGACCTTCCGGGTTTCTTCCAGAATAAAGCCTCCGGCTGATCGCAAAAATCCCGGCTGATGTCAGGCAGCGAAACGGATTCCAAATATCCGCTCAGACTGACATCAGCCGGGATTTATGGGTGAGGCCATTATTCTCTACTCCTCCAATGACGGATACCGTATCTCCACAAGTGTCAGACCATGGGGTCTCGCCGTCTCCCCGGCCCGCCCGCGGTCCCGGGCTTCCAGAATCTGCGGTATCTCCTCCGGATCAATCATTCCACTGCCCACACGCAGCAGCGTACCCACAATGATGCGCACCATATTGTAGAGAAAACCATTTCCGCACACCCGCACTGTGATCATTTCTCCCTCACGGATGACGTCGAGGCTGTAGATTGTACGGACCCGATCTGTCACTTCCGGCTTGTTTGTACAAAAGCTCGTGAAATCATGGGTTCCCACCAGATAATCTGCTGCGCGCTGCATCCTGGTCTCATCAAGATCCCAGTAATAAAAAAGAGAATACAGCCGCCTGCACGGATCCGGAAACCGGCGGTTACAGATTTTATATTCATACGTCTTCACCGTGTCACAGAATCTGGGGTGAAAATCCGCAGGGACTTCCCTGGAATCCTGGATGCGGATATCCTCCGGCAGTCTCGTATTCATCGCGTACGAAATTTTCTCCGCAGGCATACGTGCCGTTGTATCAAACACAGCCACATTGCCGCACGCATGTACCCCGGCATCCGTCCTGCTGGCCCCGATCACATGAATATCCTCATTCAGGAGCTCGCTCAGATGTCGGTTCAGCTCACTCTCAATGGTCACACCATTTGGCTGTACCTGCCACCCACAGTAATTTGTACCATCGTAAGCGACAGTCAGCTTCACACGTTTTTTCCCCATGTTTCCTCCTATACTTCAGTCAATGATAACGGTGATAAAAGTATTCCCCACTAAATGCTCTGCGCATTTGAAGTGGGGAACTTACTCGATTCGGTTAAAACAATCCCGCAAAAAATCCGATTCTGCTCGCCGCAAACATCACCGCAAAATACGCAAGCAAGATCAGATATGCCATACGGTCTCTTTGCTGATATACCAGAGGCTTCATTTTCGTCCTGCCCTCACCGCCGTGATATCCTCTTGCCTCCATGGCCATTGCCAGATCATTGGCGCGGCGAAATGCAGAAATAAACAGAGGCACCAGCAGGGGAATCATATTTTTTGCCTTCTGCATCAGACCTCCGGACTCAAAATCCGCTCCCCTTGCTGTCTGTGCTTTCATAATCTTATCTGTCTCCTCAAGGAGAATCGGAATAAAGCGCAGTGCAATGGACATCATCATGGCAATCTCATGTACCGGAACACGAATTTTTCCAAGTGGGCGCAGAGCCTTTTCCAGACCGTCTGTCAGATTGTTCGGTGTCGTTGTCAGCGTCATGACAGATGAACCGATGATCAGGTATACAAGACGGACTGCCATAGATACTGCCGTTATGATTCCTTCCTTTGTAACTGTCAGAATCCAGATTTTGCACACCGGTGTGCCCGGAATCAGGAACAGGTTAAAAACAACCGTAATCATCAGCAGCATGATAATTGACTTCAGTCCCTTCGTCATAAAACCAAAAGGGACATGGGAAATATGAATCACCGCCGCAAGAAATATCGTTGCCACAATGTATGATTCCACCGACTGAAATGCAAACAGCGATATAATAAACACCATGGTTCCTGCGAGCTTTACTCTCGGGTCCAGTTTATGAATGACGGAATCCGCCGGATAATATTGGCCTAATGTAATCTCTCTTAACATAGTTGTCTTCTTTCTGTAATCTCAATCCTGCTGGTCAAGCGGATATTCACAATCCGCTTCGCTACTTGCTCATAACCGAATAACTGATTCGGTTAACATCCCGTTCTCAGCACTTTCATAATCTCCGCAGCCGCTTCTTCCACCGTGGTTGCGGCTGTATCCACCGACCAGCCCTTTTCTGCAAGGTCATGCATCAGGTATGTAACCTGCGGCGCTGCAAGCCCGATCTGCTCCAGCTCTCTGTAATGCCGGAAAACCTCGTGGGGTGTATCGTCAAACATCACGTGCCCCTTATTCATAACAATAATACGCTCTACATACCGTGCAATATCATCCATGCTGTGGGACACGAGAATGACGGTGATTTTCTTTTCCTCATGCAGCTTCGCCACCTGATCCAGAATATCATCTCTGCCTCTCGGATCCAGACCTGCCGTAGGCTCATCCAGAATGAGAACATCCGGCTTCATGGCGAGAATTCCTGCAATAGCCACACGTCGTTTCTGGCCTCCGGACAGCTCAAACGGTGATTTCCGATAATGCTTCTCCTTTAATCCCACCAGATGCAGCGCCTCATAGGCCCGCGCTTCCACCTCGTTGGCAGGCAGACCCAGGTTCTTCGGTCCGAAGCAGACATCCGTAAATACGTCCGTCTCAAACAGCTGATGCTCCGGATACTGAAAGACGAGACCTACTTTGCTGCGCAGTCCCTTCATATTATAGCCTTCCGCGTAAATATTTTCTCCATTATAGTACACAGCTCCTGATGTGGCCCGGATCAGTCCGTTCAGATGCTGGATCAGTGTGGATTTCCCGGAGCCTGTATGCCCGATCACCCCGATAAACTGCCCATCCGGAATCTCCAGATTGATGTCGGTAAGCGCATGCTTTTCAAACGCAGTACCGGCACTGTATACGTAATTCAGGTGCTCAATTTTTATTGACATGGCCCACGCCCCCTGTCTCTCATTGTTTCTTTCTTCGTAACTGTTCAGTTCCTTCACAGTTACTGCAAAAATCCATCTAAAATCGCCTGCGGCGATGGGATTTTTGCACTCCTGAATCATTTTCTCACGGTCTTCGCAGTGAATGCTCAGACCTGCTGAAAGTTACCTTTCTTCTTCATCGGCGCAGATGCTCCAGCGCCTCTGTCAGTTCTTCATTGGAAAGAATCCCATCCGGCAGCTCCAGCCCGGCCTTTTTCAGCTCATGCGCCACAAGCGTCGCCTGGGGGACGTCAAGACGGTAGGATTTCAGCTCTTCCACACGGGAAAATACTTCACGCGGCGTCCCCTGCATGACAATTTTCCCCTGATCCATCACGATCACCTTGTCCGCATGGATCACTTCTTCCATATAATGTGTAATCAGAAGTACCGTCACATGCTCCCGCTTGTTCAGCTCCCGCACAGTGCGGATCACTTCTTTTCTGCCGTTGGGGTCCAGCATTGCCGTAGGCTCGTCCAGCACGATACATTTGGGACGCATCGCCACGACACCCGCAATCGCTACCCGCTGCTTCTGGCCTCCGGACAGTCTGTTGGGAGAATGGGAACGGTACTCCCACATGCCCACTGCCTTCAGACTTTCTTCCACCCGCTGCCAGATTTCCTGCTGCGGCACTCCCATATTTTCAGGGCCGAATCCCACATCCTCATCAACCATCGTTCCTATGATCTGATTGTCCGGATTCTGGAATACCATGCCGGCGCTCTGCCGGATCTCCCACAGCTTCGAGTCGTCTCTCGTATCCTTTCCGTCCACGTACAGTGTTCCCTCTGTCGGGACAAGAATTGCATTGATGTGCTTTGCAAGCGTCGACTTTCCGGAACCATTGTGCCCCAGAATGGCAACAAAATCACCTGCCTGCACATCCAGATCAACGTCATCCACCGCCTTATGGCGCGACTCGATATTTCCTTCCTCGTCCATTTTCAGATATTCATACACAAGCTTTGTCGCTTTAATTATATTCATATCGCCCTCACTCAGGGTACCTGATCCCTGTCTGTTCTGTCGATTGCTGACTTCTGTCATAACTGTGTCAAATTATATCAGGGAGCTGTTTAAAATGCAAGGTCAGAATCCGATGCAATCTGGTCAGACAGAGAGGGAATAAAAAAGCTGCTGCAGAACAATGGTCCTGGTTTTCCATCTGTTCTGCAACAGCGCATATCTTTTCCTTACCACAGCCGCTCGTAAATATCGATAATATCTTCCTTGGTCGGCACACGCGGATTCGTCGGTGTACATGCATCCGCAAGCGCGGCGTCCGCCATCTCCGGGATCGCCTCAAAATACTCCTGTTCCGTACATACTCCCGCCTTTGAAACGGACTGCGGAATGTTCATTTCCTGCAGCATAAACTGCGTCCATGCAACAAGGGAGCGGATTGTCGTGATCGTATTAAAATTCTGCACTCCAAGCGTCCTTGCCACCGTGCAGTATTTCTCCACCTGCTTCGGGTATTCCTTTCTGCTGCGGCTGTATTTGTTGATCGTACTGTTGAACTCAATAATATAGGGAAGCAGCATTGCGTTGGCACGTCCATGCGGAATATG
>SFEV01000034.1 GCA_004557975.1 Lachnospiraceae bacterium | reverse complement strand
TCTCCTCTTCAGATGCATCTTCTGATATATCAGGTATATTGATACTTCCACCGTTGGCTTTTCCGGTTGAATTATTAGTCTGTCCATCCTGTGGCTTCTGGCTTCCTTCTCCTGTGTCTGTTCCAGCATTACCACCGGTAGTATCTCCGTCATAGTTATTGACATTACCACCTTCTGTGTCATAGGCATTACCACCATTACCACCAGAACCGCCGGTACTTGAACCGCCATCTCCACCGCTTACATTACCACGGTTGTCAACATCAGAATCTGTAGTTTCAACACCATTTCCACCGGCTCCGCCATCACCTGTAGAACCATCTCCGCCGGCTCCACCCTTAATATTAGAACCGTTCTCTATTTCTGCGGAGCCGCCCTCAGAATTAATACCTGAGCCACCGTTTCCACCTGTTGAACCATCTCCGCCATTTCCGCCGCCAATCTCAGCGTCTTCTTTGACCTTAATATTAGAATCGCCGGTTGTCTCAATTCCTGAACCGCCATCTCCTCCTTTAGTAGCGGATAATTTTCGTAAGATAATTATAGTCTATTTACACGGAAATTACAACACCCAAATCAAACTTTATGTGCTATTTACACATAAATTATAATTACCGGCTTTCAATTAAAGATAATAAGGCATTCATCTCCGGATAGAGAGAATCTTTGGACTCAGAATGCAAAATTATTGACAAATACGGATTGCCGTAAAGATCCTTTGCCATCAGCGCAAGGCAGGCACCTGCATCATCTGTCGTACCTGTCTTTCCTCCGAAGACAACAACATCCTCAGGAGGCTCCGAGAGATTCGTAAAATAATGATTGGTGGATTCCCAGGTCACAGCCACCGGGGATCCGTCATACCGGCTGTACTCGGCATAATAATTCTTTCTGCTGATGATATCCTGAAAGATGTCGTATTTCAGCGCCGCATAAAACATCAGGTAAATATCATACACCGTCGTATAATGATCCGGATCTGTCAGTCCGTGAGGATTCGTAAAATGCGTGTTTGTGGCTCCCAGTGCGCGCGCCTCCTCATTCATCATGGCAACAAAATTGTCAACACTTCCTCCTACGTGTTCCGCAATCATCATGGCCGCATCATTTCCGGAGGCTATCATCAGCCCGTAGACAAGCTGCTTCAGTGAAAGGACATCCCCCTCCTTGATATCGCAGACGGAGGAACCGTATTCAATATCCTTTACTGTCTCCGTCACCGTCACGAGATCATCCAGGTTCCCGTACTTTATAGCCACCAGCGCTGTCATGATTTTTGTGATACTTGCCGGAGAACGCTTTGTAAAAATATCTTTTGCATAGATGGTCTCCTGCCGATTCAGGTCAAAAAGACCCGCGGCGTATGCATTCATAGACACAGCTGCCGTGTTCGTATCTCCGAACGCCACACAGAGTTCACTGGCAAACGGTTCCTCCAGACTGTCTCCGTTCAGGGATGAACCGGCACCAAACACAGTATCCGCCTTGTTGTACGGAAAAAACAGTGTATAATCATGGGAGCGCAGAACAAAATAATACACCAGAAAAATCATGGCCGCAGCCAAAAGGAACAGCAGCACAAGCACAAGTGCCAGCTTACGCTGCTTTCGTTTTTCTTCCTGCTCCGCAGCCAGGATTCTCAACCATTCGCGCTCCGTATAGGCACTGCGGACTTCACCGTTATCTGTACATTTCACGCCACTCAAGATCTCCTCTTTCCAATGATTTCAGAAGCAGCTCCGCCGATGCGATGTTCGTCGCCAGCGGAACATTATGGATGTCACACAGACGGATTACCTTATTGATATCCGGCTCGTTGGAACGTGCACCGAACGGATCACGGAAAAAGATCACAAGGTCAATCTGATTCTGTTCAATCATGGCGCCAAGCTGTTCCTCTCCGCCGATTGGTCCGGCAAGATATTTATGGATATTCAGTGCAGTCACCTCTTCAATCAGACGGCCGGTGGTGCCGGTCGCATACAATCCATGTTTCGCGAGAATTCCACGGTATGCAATACAGAGGTTCTGCATCAGTTTCTTTTTTGCATCATGTGCGATAAAAGCGATATTCATATTCCATTCTCTCCTTCTATTATGGTACCGCCCCTCACCTGACGGCGAACAGCAGCCAGTGAAACCATTCCATATCAGCACTTCATCAGTACTTCCTCGTCTGCAGCCCGACGTTGAGTACCAGCCCAATGCCGATACAGAAGCTGACAAGAGAGGTCTGACCATAGCTGACAAAGGGCAGCGTAATACCGGTATTCGGTATCAGTCCGGTCGCTACTGAAATATTAACAAAACTCTGAAAAAAAATCAATGCAGACATTCCGCTTGCAATCAGAGTTCCCGACAATACCTTTGCCTTCTTGGCCACCATCAGACACTCAAAGGCAATCAGAAATTCCAGAAGAATAATCATGCAGCATCCAATAAAGCCAAGCTCCTCTCCCGCCACGGCAAAAATGAAGTCCGTCTGCGGCTCCGCGATAAAATTGCCGTTCTTTACAGAACCCACATCGTCATTATTCAGACCCTTTCCGTAAAGCTGTCCGGAACCGATGGCGATCTTGGAGTTTTCCTGCTGGTACGCTTCCTGAGGATATTCCTCCGGGCGAAGCCAGGCGTAGACTCGCTTGAGTTGATAGCTCTGAATAATCTGCTGATCCGGCTGCATGATAATACTCATCAGAATAACAGCTACCGGAATACATACAACCAGGATTCCCGCCACAATTCTGTAGCTGAGTCCTGCCATAAAGATAAGTACGCAGAAGACAAGGGCAACTACTATCGTCGTAGAGAGATCCGGTTCCTTGATAATCAGAAACAGCTCAATACCAATAAGTATGACAGAAAAAATAATGGTCCTCCATTTATTGATTCTGTCCTCATGAGCCTCAAAAAATCTGGCAAAAAACATAATCAGCATGATTTTCACAATATCAGACGGCTGAAACTGAAAGCCGCCCACGTTGATCCACCGTGTCGCTCCGTTAACATTTTTTCCGAATAGCAGAACTGCTCCCAGAAGCGCCGTAGCCGCCAGATAAATCAGCCAGTAGAAATTCAGAACCCATGTATAATCAAACAGTGATACGATCACCATCAGCAGGACTCCCATCACAAGTCCCTGAATCTGTCTGATCTGGTAATCATCATTTGCACTTCCGATAATCAGGATACCGAGGGAGGAGAGAACCACCACCCAAAGGATCAGCCGAAATCTGTAATCACTTAATCTGTATTGTCTTAACATCTCTGATTCCCCGTTTTATCTCGTAAACAATGTTCATTCGTACTGAAAAAATTCCATTATCGAGCTTCATGTATTTTGAAAGAATATTTACAATCTCTTTTTGCATCTGCTGCATATCCTCCTGTCCGCAGCCGAGCCTGTCTGACGCCACTGTCAGCTCGGCCCTTGCCTTGGCAATTTCTCCTGATGTCCGCAACACATTATTCCTGTAAATATTCATATCCGGCGCCTACTTTCTTCTCAGCAGGGCTGCAACCCGGTGAAACAAAGAGCCTGATGCCCCCAGCTCTGCCAGAGGTACCGTCTCTCCGTTTATTCTTCGCGCAATGTTCAGAAAAGCCTGACCGGCCAGCGTATCGCTCCCGAGAACCGGCTCCCCGTGATTGGCCGCGATGACAACGCTCTCCTCATCCGGAACTGCTCCGATCAGATTTACTGCCAGGATATCAAGCACGTCCTCCACGGACATCATCTCTCCCCTCTTTACCATATCCATCCGTATCCGGTTCACGGCGAGATCAATCTTTTTGATTCCGTTCGCTTCCAGCAGTCCTATGATCCGGTCTGCATCGCGGATCGCGGAAACCTCCGGCGTCGTCACCACAATGGCACGGTCCGCCGCCGCTATGGCATTTCGGAAGCCCTGCTCAATTCCTGCAGGACAGTCGAGAATAATATAGTCAAACATCTGTCTGAGACTGTCAGCCAGCTTGATCATCTGTTCCGGCGTGACAGCACTCTTGTCACGTGTCTGTGCCGACGGCAGCAGATACAGATTCGGATAATGCCGGTCCTTGATCAGGGCCTGTTTGATACGGCAGTTGCCCTCCGTCACATCCACCAGATTGTAGATGATTCTGTTTTCAAGTCCCATGACCACGTCCAGATTGCGCAGACCTATATCGGTATCCACGAGCACCACCTTTTTATTCAGCCTCGCAAGACCGGCTCCTATGTTCGCCGTCGTCGTCGTCTTTCCGACTCCGCCCTTTCCCGATGTAACAACTATGACTTCACTCATTCAAAAAATCCTCCTGTCTCCGATCTCCTTCATCCTGACTTGTCATTCGTGAAGCAAACGTATCATGCAAGAAACTCACACAGCGTCTCATTGGTAATGGACTTCATCTGTAAATGATCATCCTTGATAAATACAATCTTCGGATCCACCGGATACTCTCCCGTATCCGTTTTTTTCACTATGGCACTTCGCGCAGCCTTGTCAGCTATCCTTACCTGCATGGGCTTCATGGTCAGCGCCGCCGCAAAGCAGTTCCTGTTCCCGGACGCCCCTGCATAGATATTTCCCATACAGCAGCCGAGTATCACAATATTTCCTTTGGAAATAATCTGTGCCCCGGGATTGACATCCCCGATCACCACAATACTCGTCTCAGTCTCCAGCACCTGGCCGGAGCGAAGCGTACCGCGGTAAAACTGACCGTCTTCTCTCTTCTGATTCTCAAGTGCATGCATCACCGCTTTGCGGTAATACTCTGCGCTCTCTTTTTCCTCATCTACTATGCACAGCACGTGGATGCTGGAATTCTGAACAATTTCATCCACCAGCCGTGTCTCCTGTTCTTTTGTAAGCACCCTGCCGCGAAAGGTCAGCGCAAGCCGGGCATTTTTAAAAAAATTGGCTGATATTCTGAATTTTTCAGCCACTGCCTGACACAGCTCATCAAAAGGCAGGTCAGGATCCAGATTCAGGATCAATCCGTAAGGATTGCTCTTGATAATGACTGCACTGCGGCTCATACCTGTTCCCTCTTTCTGTTGTATTTGAAAGCATGTATTCCCTGCCACAAAAGCGGCAGGGCCACATCCTTCTGAAAGATCATCGTCTGATATCAGTCTGCCCACTCCAGTCCGTCCGTTCCGGTCGCCACTTCCGCCGCATGGCCGGTAACGAGCGTAGACTTGTCCTGAAGATCATAATAATAGGAAATCATATCTCTCGCCACGGCAGCAGCATTTGCAGAGGAATAACCGTTTGCAATACGCACCGCAATGGCAATCTCCGGCTCTTCGTCGTAAGGCGCATAGCCGATGAACACACCGTGGTTCGGTTTATCCGTACTCGTCTGAGCAGTACCGGTCTTTCCTGCCACAGATACTCCTGTAAAGTTCTGGAAGGCCGAATGCTGCCTTACCACGCCGCGCATACCGGAATGAATGGAATTCCAAAGCTCCTGAGGAAGCTCTATCTGGCTGCGAATCTCAGCTTCATTCTGCTCCAGTACACTTCCGGCCGAATCCGTAATCGCATCCACAAGAGTCAGATCGTAGCACGTGCCGCTGTTGGCAATGGTGCTGACATACCTTGCAAGCTGCGTCGTTGTAAACAGGTGATCCGCCTGTCCCATGGCCGAACGCACAACGTCCTTTTTGGATATATTTGGAGCCGTCTCAGGCACTTCCACACCGGACTTGGAGCCGAGACCAAACAGTTCGGCATATTTTGTCAGCGTCTCAATACCATCCTCATCCACGTATTCGCCGCTCACAGTTCCCAGCCTCCAGCCTACCGTATTGAAGAATACGTTGCAGGAATTGGTGATGGCTCCTTCCAGAGTCAGAGGTCCATGTCCATATTTGTTCCAGCAGCTGATCGGCTGATCAAACAGTTCGAATTTACCGGTACAGGAAATCATCTCACCGAAGTTAATGACGCCTTCCATAATACCTGCGGCCGCACTTACCAGCTTGAAAGTAGAACCGGGCGCAATCGCCTCCTGCGTTGCACGGCTGTAGAACGGGGAGGATTTGTCAGAATTCAGTTTATTGAAATAGTCACTGTCCATCTCGTTTGCAAGACGGTTATTGTCGTAGCCGGGGTATGTCACACACGCCAGCACATCACCGGAGTTTGGATCTGTCAGCACGAGAGAACCTGAGCACGGTGTCAGCGCAAGCTGAGACGGCTTAATCTCCAGATTATAAATTTTATCTCTCAGGAAATTGTAACCGCTCAGGGAACCATTGGCCAGTCGCTCGTACTCATCCGTATCCATCTCCAGCACACCCTGATCGAAGAGCAGCAGGCAGATCTCTGCGCCTGAGATACGCTCCTCCTTCAGCATATAGCGGTAAACGGTCTTGCAGAAATCATCATCATCATAGAGATACTCTGCTATATAGTCAGCAAGCGCCGTGAACATCTCCGCCGTATCCATATACTCAGTGTCACCGGAAATTTTCGTAATGTCGATCCAGTTTTTCGAAATTGCGTACGTCAGGTACTCCTGAAGGCTGATGCTCTCATCCTCCGTCCACTGAATATAGACCGGATCTGACTTATCAATGGCTGATTCGTTCAGGATGCCTGTCGCCTCCATCAGCATATCGTTGACGATATAGGAAACGTAGCCCTGATATTCCTCCTCCAGCTCGCTGTACACAGCCGGAGTCGCACTCAGAAGCTCACTTTTAATGACACTGAAAATCTCCGTCGCCTTCACAAGAAAGGCATTATAGACATTCTTTTCATTCGGTGTCGCATCGGAAGCCTTCAGATGGCTTACATCCAGCACGTTATTCTCAAACAGCGCATAATATACGTCGTAATACGGAATCAGCACCTGGTCGGCAGACTGGATGGCTTCCGTATCAAATTCCTTACTGTCAATCATCTTGGCCCAGATAATACCTGCAATCATCTGTTCCAGCATATGGTAGGCCGCCTGCTGCAGATCCATATCGATGGTCAGATACACATCGTTGCCGGCCTGCGGATCCACCTGAGATACCACCTCAAGCACACGGCCCAGATTATCCACATACATTTTCTGGGATCCTTTATCTCCCTGCAGTGTCGTCTCCAGGACGCTCTCAAGACCGGTCTTGCCCACAATATCCGTGGCATCATAGCTGCTGTCCAGCTCTTTAAGTGTCTCCAGCTCCTCCGCAGAAATCTGACCGGTGTATCCTATCAGCGGTGCCAGATACTCCGCGTCCACATAGACACGGCGGTATTCCTCAGAAATATCGATACCAGGGAAATCAGCACTGTTTTCCAGTATACGTGCAACCGTCTCATCGCTGACTCCCCGTGCAATTGTCACCGCCTGATACCGCTGAAAGCTGTATGCCGCAATGGCAGCACGCAGAGCCACAAGCTGCAGAATCTCATGGTCGGTATAGGATTCCGGAAGTCCGTACTCCTGCCGCTCTGCATCGGTAATCCTCTCATCAAGAATCCCATAATACTTGGAACCGCACAGCATCCTGACAAGATCTCCCGCTTCTATATTCAGCTGTTCCTCTGTCAGGTTCTCAATATAGACCTCACCGAAAAGGTCCGCCTTGAAACGGTTCAGTGTAAAGCCGGATGCTGTATACTTATACGTCCCGTCATCCATCAGGGCGACACGGAAATCATCCACCACAGATTCCACGGAATCCCCCTGCTCCTCAATAATTTTAATCACATGGTAAAGTGTGCTGTTTACCTTCAGATTTTTTGTATGTGTATCGGGATACGTCCCGCTGTCCTCAAATGTAACGCAGTTGGAAAGCTCATTGTATGCAATCGGATTTCCATTGCGGTCATAAATATTTCCGCGGGAGCTTTTCAGAGTCCTCTCCTTCAGAATGGACATGGAAAAGTCATTCTGATAGGACTCACCAAGTACAATCTGAAGCTGAAACAGCCGCTGTACCAGAATGCCTGCCATGACAGTAATCACAACAAGCAGTACGGCCACTCTGGAATTCACTGCTTTTACAAAATTTTTTTTCATCTGATCAAACAAAACCGTCCACTCCTCCTTTGTCAGTCAGTGTCAATTTCCGGTTAATCGCATAGAGAAGTCTGTAGCAGATAATCGTCAGAATCAGTGTGTAGAATACCTCCGGCAGAATAACCCGCCCCAGATAATAGAAAAAATGAATTCTGCCCCTGAGCAGGAACATAAACCCATACTGTACAATTCCGTATGCGAGATCACAGACGGAAATCAGAAACAGCGGCGTCTTGATATCGTCATCGTAAAAAATCCGGTAAAAATAACCGCTGAAATAGCCTACCCACAGGTAAATCATGGCGTTGAAGCCTATGATGCTCTCAAAGAAAATATCAGTAAGAAGTCCGCAGAAAAAACCGGTCACCATGCCGTCCCTCCGCCCGCGCATGAGGCCGAAGGAAACCGTCAGAATAATCAGAAGATTCGGTTTGATGGATGCAATCTCGATCATCTGGCAGACTGTCGACTGCAGAATGATACAAATCAGGATCAGACATCCCATCGTGGCTTTACGTCTCATACTCTGCTCTCCTTTCTGTCATGTCTGCTCTATTCCTGCGTATCCTGTTCCGTATCAGGCTGCACGGATTTTGAATCCGACGGCACATATTCCTTCAGTTCAAGAATCACAAGCACCTCCTGCAGATGACGGAAGTCAACGACAGGTGTGATATATCCGGATTTTGTCAGGTTGTTCGGATCATTATTCAGTTCGCTGATATATCCGATCAGAATACCCGGAAGATATTTCTCGCTTATGTAGGAGGTCACCACTTTATCCCCTACATGAACCTTATTGTCCGCATCAGTCAGCTTGACCAGATTCAGGGAACCCTCATCAATCAGCCGCAGGTCACCTGCAATGATACACTGATCCGATGTGGTGGAAATCATGGCGCTGACATTGCTGTTGTCATCAATGATGGACCGTACCGTCGCCCAGTTCGGCCCGACCTCCGTCACGATACCTACCAGGCCGCCTCCCGAAATCACATTCATATCGCGCTCAATTCCATCATTGGAACCCTTGTCAATGGTAAACAGTTGAAACCAGTTTCCGGATTCCTTAGCGATAATCCGCGCTCCCACCTTCTCGTAATCAGAATACTGTTCATCAAGGTCAAACAGTTCCCGCAGTCTCACCAGTTCCTCCCGGTCCTGAATCAGCTGGCTGTTCTCCTCTGTGAGTGTGTCCACCCGCGCCTGCAGCTCTTCATTTCTGATGCGCAGTGTTTGTGCATCATCAAAATTGTCAGTCAGGCCGGACAGCCACGTGCCGAAGCCGTTGATCCCCTTCTGCACCGGAGTAATCAGAAAACCGCTGACCTGCTTGACCGGTGCCGCCACACTGCTGTCAAGAAAGGATACCGCAATCAGAGCAACACAGAACACGCTGAGCGCCGCCAGCAGATATTTATTTTTCAGATGGTCATTTGTAGTCTTTCTCATAGTATCCCTGCCTTTATCTCATTGAAGCCAAATCATTCAGTGAATAAGTCAGCTTTCTCAAATCTCTGTTATTCATAACCTCCATCAGACCGCGGATCGTACTGTTCTTCGGATCCTGTATATGATGCAGCGGAATGCCGATCTCCTTGCGGATGTACTCCGGAAGATTCAGAATCATGGAAACACCGCCGGTCAGATAAATCCCCTCCCGCGCAATGTCCTTCATCAGCTGCGGAGGCACCCGGTTGTATACGGACTTTATATTTTCAACGATATAGTCAACTGTATCAATAATCGCCACACTGACAGCCAGAGACGGAATCAGATCGGATTTTGGAAGTCCTGAAAGCGTGTGAATCCCGAAAACCTTCTGCTCCAGTCTGGGACCGTTGATCATAAATGCCAGGTTGTTTTTCAGCGCTTCTGCTGTTTTCTGACCGATACTCAGATTAAACTTCCGTCTGACCATTGTCGCAATATCCTCATCAAGGCGCCTGCCACCTGTCTTCAGCGTCTGGGCAAGGATCACCTTGCCGGAGGAAATCACGGAAATCTCTGTCGTATCCGCCCCGATATTCACCACCATATGGCCGCGTCCCGAGAGAACCGGAAGCTCCGCACTGACCGCATCCGCAATCCCCTTTTCGATTAAACGGATACTTCCCGCATTGATTTTTCCGTTCATCACCTGAAAAAACGCCCGTTTCTCCACCTGGGTAATGTCGCTTGGCACCGCAATGTACAGTGCAGCATTCCCGCTCAGAAACCCGTTAAACCGCTTCAGCAGATGGGACAGCAAAAGCCCCATCTCTGTCAGATTGGCAATTACTCCGTTTGCCATGGGCCATACTACCCGGACATTGGCCGGATTTTTCTCATATATCCCGTATGCACCGTCTCCCACTGCGAGAACGGAACCGTTCTGGCGAAGCGCAATTACATTTCTGCAGTACAGAAAATGCCTGCCGTTTTTATCTCTGATCTTAATTGTGTCTGTGCCCAGATCCAACCCACAAACCTTCTGAAATAGCATATTCTTTTCCCCTTATGACTTTTCCTGCCAGAAGCCCTGCTCCCTCATACTGACTGCCCGGCAGTCTCCGATAATAATGTGATCCAGAAGCTCAATACCTATCATTTCGCCAGCGCTGCGGATACGCTTTGTCAGCGCAATATCCTCCCGGCTCGGATCCGGTACGCCGCTTGGATGATTGTGAAGCAGCAGGATACTGACCGCCTGATGCCGCATCGCCTCAATAAAAATCTCACGGGGCGAAATCAGAGATGCACGCACAGTCCCCTTCGAAATCACCATGTCCCTGATCAGTCTCCCCTTGCTGTTCAGCATGGCAAGAATCAGTATCTCCTGTTCCTGATGGCGCATCGCTTCCATATAATAACGGGCCACAGCCGAAGGATCCGTAAAGGCCACCCCGTCTGAAAATCTTGTCCGGGCAATCCGCTTTGACAGCTCAGCCACACATTTCAGCTGAACCGCCTTGACTTTGCCCAGGCCGCGTATCCTCGTTAAATCAGAAATCGACATGTGATAAATGCCCAGAAGTCCGCTGCCTTCGCCATTCGCCGCAAGTATCTTCCGTGACAGTTCCAATGCCGATTCCCCTTTTGAGCCGGTACGAAGAATCACTGCCAGAAGCTCTGCGTCTGTCAGACACTCCGCTCCCATCGCCAGGCATTTTTCGTAAGGCCGCTCCTCTTCCGGTATACTTTTCATCGTGTACGGATTCGGGATATTTGTCCCATCCGTTGATTTATTCAGCAATAATTCAGTCTTTTCCATATCGTTACCCGATACGCTCTGCCCCCAAAATCCTGAACCATTGAAGTATTTTACCATAAATTCTCTTCAAAGTATACACCCAGTCTATTAATTTTTTCTTATACAATTCAGTACAGCTTCCGCCACCCTGATTCCGTCCACTGCCGCAGACGTAATACCTCCCGCGTATCCGGCACCTTCCCCGCAGGGAAAAATTCCGCCCTCCTCTGTCTGATACGTTTCATCCCGCAGGATACGTACCGGGGACGAGGTACGGCTCTCCACTCCGGAAAGAAGAGCATCCGGGTCATCAAAACCCCGCATCTTTTCCCCGAACGCATGAATTCCTTCTATCAGAGCTTTATTCAGCTGCTCCGGCAGAATGGTCCGCAGATTCGCCATACTGCATGCTCCCTTCTGCTGCGGAGTCACCGTGCCAAAATGTTTTGTCATCTCGTCTGTGCAGAAATCCTCAAAACGCTGCACAGGGATTTTTCCTTTTCCGCACTCATATGCAGCGCGCTCCAGCCGCCTCTGAAATTCCATGCCGGATAGTGGTCCGTCCGCCTGATAATCCTCCGGCGACACAGTGACAACGATGGCGCTGTTTGCATTAAGACTGCCGCGGTCACTGTAGCTCATTCCGTTTACCGCCAGCATTTCCTCCTCTGAGGAGGCATTGACCACATAACCTCCGGGACACATGCAGAACGAGTACACGCCTCTGCCATCCTCACACTTGTGCGTCACCTTATACGGGGCAGCTCCAAGCTCATACGGACAGTCTTCTCCGTACATGGCATCATTAATCACAGCCTGCCTGTGTTCCATGCGAAGCCCTGTGGCAAATGCCTTTGGCTGCATCGAAAGACCGAAATCATGGAGCATGGCAAAGGTGTCCCTTGCACTGTGCCCGATGGCAAGCACCAGACACTTTGTAAGAATCTGCCTCTCTCCTCCGTTTATCATCAGACGGTAAACCGGTGTGTGACGGCTGCCCCCGCCATCACTTGGCGCATGATACGGAACCTTTTCCCAGTCTCCGTCCGGCTGTCCTGCCCGTTCCAGCCCGGTCAGACAACTGTTGAAACACACCTGTCCGCCCAGAGATTCGATCTCTTTGCGGATATTCCGGACCACCCCGACAAGAACATCTGTCCCGATATGGGGCTTATGATGGTAGAGAATCTCGGGTGACGCACCTGCGCGCACAAATTCCTCCAGCACAAACCGGATTTTTCCGTCCGGATCCCTGATCAGTGTGTTCAGCTTGCCGTCGGAAAATGTTCCTGCACCGCCCTCTCCGAACTGAACGTTTGACTGCTCATTGAGTTTTCCTGTTTTCCAGAACGTATCCACCGTCTTCGTTCTCTGCTCCACAGCCTCCCCACGCTCAAGAATGACGGGACAGCAGCCTGCCCGCGCGAGCATCAGACCGCAGAACAGTCCGGCAGGTCCGCTTCCGACAATGACAGGAACAAGCGGCTGCTTTGCTTTATCTGTCGAAAAAACTTCCATCCCGGTATTCGCATTATCATACGGAAATTTATATTCCCTCTTCTCCACAAGCTGGACCTTCCTGCTTTTCACACGCTTCAGAACAGCTTTCGGATTGTCTGCTTCCACATCCACCGTATAGACAAAATACAGTTCCGGCTTTTTGCGCGCATCTACAGACCGTCGCATAATTTCATAATATGTGCAGCTTCCGGAATCCTTCCTGGCTTTTTTTGTGCCGCCATCCGACTCCTTTTTACAGACAGACTTCTCTGACAACGTCACATTGTTCAGTCGGAGAATACTTTTTATTTCCTGCTCCAGCTCCCGTTTTGTGTGATCCGGTCTGAGCTTCAGCTCATTGATTCTGATTACCATGGTTTCCTCCCGCCGCGTACGTTCCCGCAATATAGCCGCTGGACCATGCCCACTGCAGATTGTACCCTCCGCAGGGACCGTCAACATCCAGAAGCTCCCCGGCAAAATAAAGATTTTTCTGCTTTCTGGACTCCAGTGTCTTTTCTGAAACCTCTGCGCAGTCAACACCTCCTGCGCATACCTGTGCCGCATCAAAGGATTTTGTCCCCGTAACAGCAAGTTCAAAATGCTTCATCGTCCGGATCATCGCCTCAATCTGCCCCTGTGTCAGATTGCAGCAGGCAGTCTTCGCAAGAGTTTTCTTTGATCCGGCAGACCGGTCTGTCCGCTCCAGTATCACAGGAATCAGCTTTTCGTGAAGCAGTCCCGCCAGAAGCAGTCCCGCTTTTTCATCCCCCAGTGATTTTGCTCTTGCCAAAAGCAAGGGATACAGCTCCTTAGCATAATCCGGTAGAAAATCCACCGACAGATACAGCCGCATGCCAGGCTGCGCTGTGCTGACAAACCTTGACAGCTGAAAGACCACTATACCGGATACACCGTACTTTGTCCACTGAAGCTCTCCGCAGTCCTTTCTGATCAGATTTTTTTCACCATCCAGCAAAGAGACCTCCGCCCGGCATCTGACTCCTGAGAGTGCCTGCAGAAATGAGCCACTGCACGTAACCGGAACAAGAGCCGGCACCACGGCCCGCACCGTATGCCCCAGTCCGGACGCCAGCTCATAGCCGCTGCCGTCAGAGCCCGTGGAAGGCACTGCCCTGGAACCGCAGGCGAGAATCAGTGCATCTGCACGGTAGCTCCACGTAGCTGTCTGGACCACCCAGCCTTCTTTACCGTCTTCGCCGGACTCCCTGTACGTTTCCACAATCTTCTCCGAGTACTTCAGCCGGACCTTCAATCGCCGTGCCTCCGCCAGCAGCACCTCCAGCACAGCACAGGACTGTGAGGAATACGGATAGACGTACCCGTTCTTCTCCTGCGTCAGCAGCCCAAGCTCTCTGAAAAATGAGAGCAGCGCTTTTGCATCAAAACGGCGGATCACCGAAGCTGCCAGTCCGGCTCCTGTCCCGTAATATGCTTCCGGTAGCTCTGTATCCATATTTGTAAGATTGCATCTGCCGTTTCCTGTAAGCAGAAGCTTTTTCCCCGGTCTCTCCATGGCTTCCAGCACTGTCACCTGTGCCCCGGACCTCGCCGCCGCAATTGCCGCCATCAGACCTGCAGCACCTGCCCCTGCCACAATCACTTTTCTTTTCTCTTCCATCCTGCTGCTCCTGTCCTTTCAGGCAGGTATCCTCAGATCCGGAAACAGTTCCGGTCTCCGTCTGCCTGTTATGATTGCCCACCGGTCATGCGTTTCAGTCAAGCGGATATTCGCAATCCGCTGTCTGTCCTGCTCATCGACCTGACGCGTATTTCCCCACATCAGCAGGGCAGCTTCACATAGCCCTTTTCATACAGCCGCTGCAGAGACATCATAATTCCAAGCTTTGCATGGGGCCAGGTCAGCCCGCCCTGGAAATAGACGGCGTACGGAGGCTTAATGGGACCGTCGGCGCTCAGCTCGATGGAAGAGCCCTGTACAAACGCACCTGCTGCCATAATGACATCGCTGTCATACCCCGGCATAGCCCACGGCTCCGGTGTCACGTAGCTGTCCACCGGCGCTGCCGCCTGTATTCCCTCACAAAATGCGATGACTCCCTCCGGGAATCCGAATTCCACTGCCTGAATGATATCGTGCCGGTCCTCTGTGCCGTCCGGTACCACCTTAAATCCAAGCATTTCATATACATTTGCTGCAAAAATTGCTCCCTTCAGTGCACAGGCAGTCACAGTCGGAGCCAGGAAGAAGCCCTGGTAAAAGGACTGCATAACGCCGAGGGAAGCTCCCACTTCTCTGCCAAGTCCGGGAGAAGTCAGCCGATATGCACAGCGCTCGATACATGCTTTTGTACCTGCCACATATCCCCCGATCGGTGCAAGTCCGCCTCCCGGATTTTTAATCAGCGAACCTACCACCATATCGGCGCCCACATCGCTGGGCTCCAGCTCCTCCACAAATTCTCCGTAGCAGTTATCCACCATACAGATAATATCCGGATTGATTTTTTTGATAAACGCGATGGCTTCACCGATCTGTGCCACAGAAAGCGTGGGTCTTGTCTGATAGCCCTTTGAGCGCTGAATCTCCACAAGCTTTGTGTTCGGACCGATTGCCTTGCGGATGCCGTCATAGTCGAAACTTCCGTCTTCCAGCAGATCCACCTGAGAATAGCTGATCCTGTACTCTGCGAGAGAACCGCAGGACGGGCGGATGCCAATTACCTCCTCCAGCGTATCATACGGCTTCCCCGACACAGAGAGCATCTCATCCCCTGGACGCAGATTTGCGGACAGGGCAAGGGCAAGGGCGTGCGTACCACAGGTAATCTGCGGACGTACCAGAGCAGCCTCCGTGTGAAAAGTACGCGCATAGACCTCCTCCAGGGTATCTCTTCCAATATCATTGTAGCCATACCCGCTGGAGCTCTGGAAGCACTCTGCGCTGACTCTCGACTCCTGCATGGCTTTTATCACTTTAAGCTGATTATACTCAGCCATTCTGTCAATCTCTGCAAATCTCTGTGCCAGCCCTTCCAGAATCCCCTCCGCAAAGGAAAATACTGGGCGGCTGATTCCTAATGATTCATATAATTTCTCCATTGTCCACTCCTCATATTTTCTGCCTGCTCTGCAGGTAAATCGCACTCTGTTGCCGGAATTATCTTATTCCAGAATCCCTGCCCCGCGCAGCTTCTCTGTCATAAACTGAAGAATGCGCTCATTATCACAGGCAAATTCATCCTTATTGACCCAGGTCACGTCTCTCTCCCTGCGAAACCACGTAAGCTGCCGTTTCGCAAAGTGGCGTGTGTCCCGCTTCAGGATACGCACAGCCTCCTCATAGGAAATCGTCCCGGAAAGATAGTCCAGGATCTCCTTATATCCCAGCCCCTGCATGGAAACCATGTCCCTGGTGCAGCCGTTTTTCTGCAGTGTTTCCACCTCTCTGACAAGACCCTGCTCCAGCATGCGGTCAACACGCAGGTCAATTCTCCTGTAAATGCTCTGACGGTCATCATTTAGTACAAAATAAACGAAGCGGTACGGCGATTCCTTCTGTCGTTCCTCCTCATTATGCTCCGAAATTCTCTGTCCCGTCTCACGGTAATATTCCAGGGCCCGGATCACACGTTTTACATTGTTGGCATGAATCGTATCCGCCGAGACCGGGTCCACCGAGCGAAGCATGTCGTGCAGTGCTTCGGCTCCCTTCGTATCAGCAAGCTCCTGCAGCGACTCCCTGTAAGAATGATCCGACCCGTTTTCTGTAAAATCAATATCGTAAAGCACCGCCTGAATATAAAATCCTGTTCCGCCGACCAGCACAGGTATTTTGCCTTTCTTACAGATTTCCGAAATATATCGCTTTGCGTATTCCTGAAACTTTACAACATGGAACTCCTCTGAGGGATCAAACTCATCGATCAGATAGTGCGGAACACCCTGCATCTCTTCCCGCGTCACCTTTGCGGATCCGATATCCATCCCGCGGTAAACCTGCATGGAATCCGCAGAAATAATCTCTCCGCCGATGCGTCTTGCAAGCTCCACGGAGAGTTCTGTTTTTCCGACTGCTGTCGGTCCGGTCAAAATGACCAGCGGCAGCTTCTGTTTCTCTGTCATTCCAAGTATTCCTTTCTGCATCCGTTCCTCACCTGGTCTTATCAGACAATACGTTTAAATTTCTTTTCCAGCTCATACCTGGTCATGGAAACAATTGTCGGACGCCCGTGAGGACAGTGATACGGATTCTCCAGTTCAAGCAGCTCACCGATGAGAGCATCCGCCTCCGCCGTCTTCAGATGCATGTTGCCCTTGACGGCCGCCTTGCAGGACATGGAAGCAATTTTCTCACAGATCAGGTCAGAAGAAGCACGCTCCGATATATCCGTCAGACCGTCGAGAAGCTCCAGAAACAGTGCACGGTCCGCAATCCCGTACAGATTGCCCGGCACAGCGCGGATGGAATACTCCCGTCCGCCGAAATGCTCAATTTCAAACCCGACACGGACAAAGTGTTCCAGATTCTTCTTCAGCATTTCTTCCTCCTGCATATTCAGCGTCACAATCACCGGAGGCGTAATCATCTGAGAAGTCTGTTTCTTCTCCCTCATGTTCTTCATAAACCGCTCATACAGCACCTTTTCATGTGCAGCATGCTGATCGATAATATACATCTTATCCTGAAACTCCACAATCCAGTACGTATCAAAGATCTGACCGATCAGCTTATGCTTCTTCACATTTTCCATTGAAAGAAGTCGGTCCTCAAAGAGTTCCATCTGAACACCCTGTGCTGATTTTTCCGTTTTATCTGCTTCCAGCTCCGTTTTTCTGATTTCCAGGTTCCCTTTTCCATGTGCTGCAGCTTCTTCTGCCATTTTTTCAGAAGCATCCTCCCTGTACGAAACATTTCCGGTGACAGGGCGCATCATGCCTGTGCGGCGCTCCATATGCGGATATTTCACCTCGTAGGGACTGTTTGCCTCCGCCAGAAGCTGGCTTCTGATTTTTTCGAAAGGTTCCGGGTAAGCGGAGCGTGTTCCCGCTTCCGCATGCTCAGTTCCTGTCTGTGCAGTTTCTTTCCCTGCTCTTCCGGCTCCTGCCTGTGCAATGCCTGTCCCCGTATTTTCGGCTCCTGCCTGTGCAATGCCTGTCCCCGTATTTTCGGTTCCTGCCCGTGCAATGCCTGTCCCCGTATTTTCGGCTCCTGTCCGTGCAGTATCTTTCCCTGCTCCCACGCTTTGCGTGCCCGGAAGCTGTTCGTCCTGAGGTGCAGCATGCCGCACATTTTTCGATTCGATCGTAAATTCCGGAATCAGCTCTTTCGCAAGCAAACCCTCCTTCACGGTCTGGTAAACGCGGTCGTACACTTCATTCTGGTTGGCGAAGCGGACTTCCATCTTCGTCGGATGTACATTTACATCTACCTGCTGCGTGTCGATCTCAATCATCAGAGCTGTAAAAGGATATCTGTGATTCATCATAAACGGTTTGTATGCGTCCTCAATAGCTCTTGCGACGATTGCACTCTTCACATATCTGCCGTTTACAAAATAGTTCTCATAATTCCTGTTTCCTCTGGAAATGACCGGCTTTCCGATGAAGCCGCCGATACGGATATGGTCACTCTCCGACTCAATTTTCACCACATTTGCGGCAATTTCCCTGCCGTAAATTCCATAGACAATATCCCGCATATTGCAGTTTCCCGACGTATGGAGCTTCGTGTCACGATTATTGATAAATTTAAAGGATATCCCCGGATGGGACAGTGCCATGCGTTCCATCAGGTCGCTGACGTACCCCGCCTCCGTCGAAGCGCTTTTCAGAAATTTCTTTCTCGCAGGAGTATGGTAAAACATATTCCGCACGAGAAATGTTGTCCCTTCCGGCGCACCGATTTCCTCCAGAGATTTCTCAACACCGCCTTCAATGACATACCGCACTCCGGTCAGACTTCCCGCCGTCTTCGTAATCATCTCCACCTGGCAGACGGCTGCGATGCTTGAGAGAGCCTCACCGCGGAATCCAAGCGTACCCGAGGTCAGCAGATCATCCACCGTGCGGATTTTACTGGTCGCATGGCGCAGAAAAGCCACCTGTACCTGATCCTTTGGAATTCCGGAACCATTGTCCGTAATCCGAATCAGAGAAATACCGCCGTCTTTAATTTCCACCGTGACGGCATTCGCCCCCGCGTCCACCGCATTCTCCACCAGCTCTTTGACAATCGAGGCGGGACGCTCCACCACCTCGCCCGCAGCAATCTTGTCAATCGTATCCTGGCTTAAAAGACTGATCTGATTCATAGTGCTCACCCTGCTTTCCCTGTCCGCATCGTTACCAGCGGTTTTTCAGCTTATTCTGCAGCCTGTAAATCGTATTGAGCGCATCTATCGGCGTCAGATTTGAGACATCGATTTCCTGCAGCTCCTTCAGTACATCTGAATCACTGACCGTATCAAACAGCGACATCTGGTCCAGATCTACCGGATCGTATTTTTTCGCTTTTGCCTTTTTTGTTTTCTGGGAGTCGCTGCCTGTCTCCTGAACATGGACGGTAATGTCTGCATTCGTCAGCTCCTCCGCCAGCTCATTGGCGCGGGCAATCACACTGTCCGGCACACCGGCAAGCTTTGCTACCTGAATTCCATAGCTCTTGTCGGCTCCCCCCTTGATAATCTTTCGCAGGAAAACAATATCGTCTCCCTTTTCCTTGACTGCAATACAGTAATTGTTGACGCCTGTCAGCTTACCCTCCAGCTCTGTCAGCTCATGGTAATGTGTGGCAAACAGAGTCTTCGCGCCGAGCAGTTTCGGATTGCTGATATGCTCCACAACAGCCCATGCGATACTCAGTCCGTCAAAGGTACTGGTACCCCGGCCGATCTCATCGAGAATCAGCAGACTGTTGCGCGTCGCATTGCGCAGGATATTGGCCACCTCCGTCATCTCAACCATGAAGGTGCTCTGCCCGCTTGCCAGATCGTCCGACGCTCCTACACGGGTAAATATCCGGTCCACAAGACCGATCCGTGCACTCTCAGCCGGGACAAAGCTTCCGATCTGAGCCAGAAGCACGATCAGTGCCGTCTGTCTCATATATGTGGATTTTCCCGCCATGTTCGGCCCCGTAATAATGGATACACGGCTTTTTGCATTGTCGAGGTACGTATCATTGGCAATAAACATATCGTTGGGAATCATCTTTTCCACCACCGGGTGGCGCCCGTTTTTGATGTCAATGACGCCTTTCTCGTTGATGGACGGTTTTACGTAATTGTTGCGCTCGGCAACGAGTGCCAGAGAGGCAAACACGTCAATACCGGCCACAGCTTTTGCAGTTTCCTGAATCCGGACAATCTCATCTGCTATCCTGTTGCGGATTTCAACGTACAGTCCGTATTCCAGAGAAAACAGCTTGTCCTCTGCGCCGAGAATCATGTCCTCCAGCTCTTTGAGCTCCGGAGTAATGTAACGCTCGGCATTGGCCAGAGTCTGCTTTCGCGTATAGTAATCCGGCACCATATCACGGTATGAGTTTGTCACTTCCAGGTAATAGCCGAAGACTTTATTATATTTGATTTTCAGATTCTTGATGCCTGTCTTTTCCCGCTCCTTTGTTTCCAGCTGGGCAAGCCACGTCTTGCCCTCACTTTTTGCGCTGCGCAAGCGGTCCACTTCCCCGTGGTAGCCCTCTTTGATGATTCCGCCGTCACGGATACCGATGGGTGGGTCATCTATAATCGAAGCATCAATCAGCTGATACAGATCCGCCAGCTCATCCATCTGCTCTTCCAGCTCACGCAGAAGCGGCGCCTCCAGGCTTTTCATAATATATTTAATATGGGGCAGCATGCCGAGAGAAGTCTTAAACGCAATCAGATCCCGTGGATTCGCCGTCTGGTAGCTGATTCTGCTGATCAGACGCTCCAGGTCATAGACAGGATTCAGGTATTCACGCAGCTCCTCCCGCGTAATGGCATTGCTCTTCAGCTCACTGACCGCATCAAGCCTGCGGATAATATCTTCCTTCTCTATCAGTGGCTGTTCCACATATTTTCTCAGCAGCCGCGCCCCCATGGCTGTCTTTGTCCTGTCCAGTACCCACAGAAGGGAACCTTTCTTGTTTTTTTCACGCAGTGTCTCGCACAGCTCCAGATTTCGTCTCGTTGAGCTGTCGAGAATCATATATTTTCCGATCGAGTACGGAGTAAGGCGCGTCAGATTTGCGATGGATGTCTTCTGGGTCTCCATCAGGTATTTCAGCAGTGCACCCGCCGCAATGACACCGCAGCTGTAATCAGCGATGCCCAGACCGGAAAGAGAGGATACCTTAAAATGCTCCATCAGAACACGCTCACAGAGACTGTCATCAAAATACCAGGAATCCAGTGAAAACACTGTAATTCCCAGTCTGTCCTTCATATCCTCCACATCGATACCGCTTACATAGAACGAATGATTGCAGATAATTTCCGAAGGCGCAAACTTGTTGATCTCATCCAGAAGCTTTCGTTCGCTCTCCAGCTCTGTCACAAGATACTCACCCGTTGTAATATCCGTAACGGAAATCCCGTAACGGTCTGTCATGTATACAATACACATCAGGTAGTTATTACGTGTCTCGTCGAGGGCCTGCGTGTTCAGGTTTGTTCCCGGTGTCACGATCCGGATCACTTCGCGCTTCACGATCCCTTTCGCCAGCTTCGGGTCCTCTACCTGTTCGCAGATCGCTACCTTATAGCCTCTCGCAACCAGCTTGTTCAGATATCCGTCCACGGCGTGGTACGGAACGCCGCACATCGGCGCTCTCTCCTCCTGTCCGCAGTCCTTTCCGGTCAGTGTAATTTCAAGCTCGCGGGATGCCACAAGTGCATCGTCAAAAAACATCTCATAAAAATCTCCGAGACGGTAAAACAGGATGCAGTCCTTATATTGCTGCTTCGTCTCCATATACTGCTGCATCATTGGTGTCAACTGTGCCATTTTTATTTTCCTTGTCTGTTGTAAGTCAAGCGGATATTCGCAATCCGCTTTGCTACTTGCTCATAACCGAATAACTGCTTGATTCGGTTAATTTCTCGAATTTGTTCCGTCCTGAGCGTTTACAGTTTCTCCATAATAATAGAAGCCTCTGCACTCCCGCAGATATACCGGGACAATTTTTCCGATCATCTCCGCTGTCCCCGGGAAGTGCACGACCAGGTTGTTTGCAAGACGCCCTGTCACAAGATTTGCGTCCTGCTCGTTGACCGACTCCACAAGAACCGGCAGCGTCTGTCCCTGGACGCGCAGCGACATTTCCTGGGAAATCTCCTGCACCAGAGAAAGAAGCCGGTTGAAGCGGTCCTTCACCACATCTTCAGGAACCTGATTTTCCATGGCGGCAGCAGGTGTCCCTGTCCTCTTTGAGTAGATAAACGTAAATGCGCTGTCGTAGCGTACACGCCGAACGACATCCAGAGTTTCCTGGAAGTCCTCCTCAGTCTCCCCCGGAAATCCCACAATAATATCCGTCGTCAGGGAAAGCTCCGGAATCTCGGCGCGCAGTTTCTCTGCCAACGCCAGGTACTGTTCCTTTGTGTATTTCCGGTTCATGATTTTCAGAATCCGGCTGCTGCCCGACTGAAGGGGCAGATGCAGATGGGGACAGATTTTTTCGGATTCCTTCATCACCTGAATCAGATCATCGGAGAGATCCTTCGGGTGAGATGTCATAAAGCGAATGCGCTCAAGCCCCTCGATCTGCTCCACGCGGCGCAGCAGCTGTGCGAACGTCACCGGCTCCTCCAGGTTCTTTCCGTAGGAATTCACATTCTGCCCCAGCAGCATCACCTCGACTACGCCGTCTTTTACAAGCTCCTCAATTTCATGAATAATATCCTCCGGCTTCCGGCTGCGCTCACGGCCGCGCACATACGGCACAATACAGTAGCTGCAGAAATTATTGCAGCCAAACATGATATTGACACCTGATTTGAATGCATACGTCCGCTCCGACGGAAGATCTTCCACAATCCGATCCGTATCCTTCCAGATATCAATCACCATCCGCTGTGACTCAAAGGCAGTCACCAGCAGCTCTGCGAATTTATAAATATTGTGCGTGCCGAAGACGAGATCCACAAAACGGTAGCTTTTGCGGATCTTCTCAACCACCTCCGGCTCCTGCATCATGCAGCCGCAAAGCGCAATCACCATCTGCGGATTCTTTTTTTTCAGATTTGAGAGATAGCCGAGATGTCCGTATACCTTGAGATTTGCATTTTCCCGGACAGTACACGTGTTGTACAGGACAAAATCGGCTTCCTCCTGCTCCACAATCCTGTACCCTGTATTTTCCAGAATACCGCGCAGCTTTTCTGAATCGCGGGCATTCATCTGACAGCCGAAGGTCTTGATGCAGGCAGTCAGAGCACGGCCCGCCTGCGCACTTCGCTCCTCCACAATCCGTTTTGCCTTAGCCATATAATAATACTGGCGCTCCGGCTCCTCCACAGGAACCTCACCGGAAATATCGATGCGTTCCAGTTCGATTTCTTTAAACATAATTTTATCCTTTCAGATACAGTATTCTTCTGTTACTGTTTACTTCGTTCACAGCAACATGCTTCTCACTCCAGCGCACATTTTAACATTCCCTCACTTCACTGTCAAATAATTACTTGCTGCCAGACAGTACAGAGAAAAACCTTTCTGTCAGTAATAGCAGTTATGCGCTTTCTGCCATTCACAGATTATTTCGATATTTTCAAGCTCCGTACTGTTGATATACGTGTACAGCATTTCGTTCGCGGATGCAGACGGACAGTACGCTTTCGCCTCCTCGTACCACAAAAGCCCCTCAAACTGATCGTACGCCTCTTTTGCAGAGCCTCCCTG
The DNA here is from genome assembly GCA_004557975.1 of Lachnospiraceae bacterium. Taxonomy (GTDB): domain Bacteria; phylum Bacillota; class Clostridia; order Lachnospirales; family Lachnospiraceae; genus Choladousia. Next base: position 3,520 of record SFEV01000034.1, on the reverse strand, counting down.
ATCCGGGTTAAACACGTAACCGTAGCGCGCCAGAATCTCATTGATCGCCAACTGGGATTTGTAGTGCTCCTCCTCCACAGAAACACCCTCCAGTTTTTTCAGATCTTCATCTGTCAGCAGAACGCTGCTGCTATAAGGGAAGATAAAGTCGGACGCTGACGCCTCGATACCGTTGATCACCGAAACAGTCGCCATATTCCCGGTATTTCCCTGTGTATCATTCCCTGTCAGTGCGTTCTGTGCACCGTTTTGTCCGGAGACTGCTCCCGAAATCACATTCTCCAGAATCTCAGGTGTCACCACCGCGTGCTGCTGTCCCGCCGCATAGGAGGCGACAATATACGGAGCAAGATTCACATGCAGCCCGTCCTCCTCCAGCCAGAACTCCATTTCATCGAAGCTCTCACGAATGGTATCCTCTGTGATATTCTCCACCTGACCGATAATTTCCCTGCGATACGCTTCCACCACGGCCTCCCTGGCGACTGCCTCATCACAGCCAAGCAGCTCTCCCATGGTCATCTCCTCTCCGGTGCGAAGATTAAAGGAAGTACCAAAGGGCCAGGAATACCCGTGGGCACCGCCTGAATAGACGTAACAAAACTGCATGACAGAGAATGTCTCCTTATCCATCAACACAGACTCGCACGTCACCTCGTAGGAGAGACTGTCAGCAACCTCCGGATTGTATTCCATCAGTTCTTCCTTTGTATACTCAAAATCCTCTGCCTGCGCCTGTGCCGATTCTTCTGCCTCTGTAAAAAAATGTGAATTGATTGCATCGATAATGCTCTGATCAAAACCATCCACTCCATTCAGTACAGGATATTCGTACGTCACATAATCCCCGACAGAGATAATCTCCGTATCCACCTGGAAAACTCCTGCAAAATCAGCTTCCATCGTTTTTTCCTGTGCCAGAGAGATGCTGCCTGTACAGGATACGCCAAATAACATGCTTCCCATCAGAGCAGCCATTATTTTCCCCGCTCTGTTTTGATTTTTTCTGTGTTCCATATATCGCTTCATTCTGATATCCCCCTTCCCCGCTGCCTTCAAAGGCTGCCGTTGCCCGACATGTATCCTGACGTCGGTTTTTCCGTGCTTTGCATTCCTCCTGATACCTGTGATATAAAAAAGCACAACCATCATCGGCATTGCGGACTGCCTTTGAGGATTGTGCTGTTCGTACAGATCAGCTTGCGGAACGTCATCTGTACGTGGGTCCTGACTCTCAGATGCGGAGTCCGAGTTCATCAGAACGCAAGGAGGTATGCTGTGTATTTCATTGCCTCGAGACAACATTCCATTCAAATTAAATAGTCTGTTTCCCCTCTACAGACCTGGACGATATGCATCGCCTTGGAGTGTTCAGCTTTGCTCGGAAGCTCTTCTCTCACATCAAGCAGGTTTCCTGGCTCACAGATCATCGTCCGGCTTCTCCTTCTCGCGTGATTCGGGTACGCAATGGATATCATGAAGCCTTTCTCCCTGTTTACAGTGACCGGATCGCTCAGGTATCTCACCTGATTCCCTCTTCAGAATATTCTGCACTTGATATGGCAATTATGTTTTACACGTTTAAAATATAGCATGTCCGGCGGGAAGCGTCAACCACTTTTGCGGATTCCCGCAAATTATTTTCCGATATTTTTTCGGTTCCGCAAAAAACCCTGAAAAGTCTGCGAAAAGACTTTTCAGGGTTTTTCTCTGAGCTTTCATATATATTCAGTATAATCAACTGACGGTTCTGCCTTCAGCACCGACTTCTGACAGAATTCTTCTGATCTTCCTGTAAATCTTACAGTCCTGCTTTCTTTGCAGCTGCCTCCACTACGTGTCCGACAAGCACGGAAGTCGTTACACTTCCAACGCCACCCGGAACAGGAGTGATTGCGTCTACGATCGGCTCTACTGCAGCGTAATCTACGTCACCGCAAAGCTTGCCCTCTGCGTTTACGTTGATTCCCACGTCAATAATCACCTGGCCCGGCTTTACATACTCAGCGCCCACTACACCTGCGCGGCCTGCGGCAACGATCACGATATCTGCCTCTCTCGATACGCTGGGCATATCAACGGTTCTTGTGTGGCATACAGTAACCGTCGCATTCTTCTTGATCAGCATCATGGCTGCCGGCTTTCCTACTACGAGGCTTCGTCCGATAACAACAGCCTTCTTGCCTGTGCAGTCGATTCCGTAATGATCAAGAATCTCCATACATGCCTGCGGTGTGCACGGCGGGAAGCCGATTGCCTTGCCTGTAAATACACCTGACATGGAGCCGTCTGTCATACAGTCAACATCCTTCGCCGGATCCAGTGCGTTCTCAATCACGCTCTGATTCAGATGCTTCGGAAGCGGACGGAACAGCAGAACGCCGTGGATTGCGTCGTTCTTGTTCACATCGTCGATCACCTTGAGCAGCTCTTCCTGTGAAACGTCTCCCGGAAGGAGAATCTTCTCACATGCAACACCAAGTGTCTCGCAGCGCTTTGTAGCGCCTCTCTCATAAGAAATATCGCTCTCATTTTCTCCCACACGGATGATTCCCAGTGTCGGTTTTACTCCCTTTGCTTCCAGTTCAGCCACTTTTGCCTTGATTCTTTCATTCAGAGCAGCCGTAACCTCTTTGCCAAGTAACTGCTTTGCCATAGTTGTGCCCCTTTCTTCTTTATTTCAGACGCGCCAGTACGCTCTCGAAAATTTCATCTGCCATAGCCGGATATTTTGCCAGCATTGCGTCAGCCTTTGCATTCAGCTCTGCTGCATACTCTTTATTTGCCATGGACTTTGTGTTGATGTATACGTTCAGGCTGGCACCCTGAAGTGCAGCCTTGCAGAATACTGCACCTACACCGGCATCACTGATTGCCAGCGCAGAGCCCTTTGCCGCAAATTCTCTGATCAGCTCAAGTGCCTCGCAGCATTTCTCCATGATCTCCATCGGAACAGAGCATGCGTCCTTCAGAACGATCTCCATCACACGTGCCTTCTCAGCCTTCTCTTCCTCTGTGGCACGCGGCATACCGTACGCCTTTGAAAGCGGCTCAAATACTTCAGCATCTCTCTCAACGAGTGTGAGAAGCTCTGCCTGAAGCTTATCACATTTTGCTTTCAGCTCATACATCTCAGCTTCCACATCGGCGTATTTTTTCTTGCCGACTGTCAGGCTGCCCACCATATTTCCCAGTGCTGTTCCCACAGCGCCTACCAGCGCAGATGCGCCGCCGCCGCCCGGAACCGGAGCCTTGGAAGCAAGTACTTCCACAAATTCATTACATGGTACAGTTGAAAATCCCATTGTAGTTTTCCTCCTGTCGATAATATGATAACGATCCAGCGCAGCAGACAGTCAGACGTCTGAAGTCCGCTGCTCTGAATCCACATGATAAATCCCTGCCTGAAAGGTTCCTGATCAGAACAGACCGGAGATCTTTCCTGTCTCGTCTACATCAATTCTCTCTGCAGCCGGTACCTTCGGCAGACCAGGCATGGTCATGATCTCGCCGGTCAGCG
>SFEV01000095.1 GCA_004557975.1 Lachnospiraceae bacterium | reverse complement strand
TCAAATGTCAGTAAGGATTGCCACTGTCTATTTTATTATTGATAAAAAGAAAGCTGCGCCATAGCCTTGGCAGGCCATCGCGCAGCGATTTTGTTCAACGGGAGATTATTATTCTCATGAGAGTATCAGAATTTACATTGTAACCTTAAATAATGGAAAGATTGAGGTAAGAGATGGAGAATAAAAAGTACAGCTGGACTTATAATCATTCCTTGTTTAAACATCATGACTGGGTTAAGACATTGTGTTATATTGTGGCCATTACCGTTTTGATTATCTGTTTCGGTTTCTTTATTGCCCGGCCTCATGATTTTCCTGGCGTGCTGATGGAAAATTTATGGGTGATAGGGATGATATTGGCTATATATGGTATATCGGTTCTAATAGCTCTTATATGGTACAGAAAGGGCTATGTTTATCAGTATTATATTGAAAATGACTGGCTTAAAATCGACAGGAGGTTTGTGCCAATGAGTCATGAAATGACTGTCAATGAAAGGATAGGTTCACAAATTAATCTTAAGGATGTCAGATCTATAAAGCTTAATAAAGAGGCAGATTTCATGCTCTGCATTTTTTGGAATTTAATTTAGAAAAAAGTAAAATAATTTTTATTTTTGAAAAATGCTTGCTATTTATTTGCTTTCAGTTATAATGATTTTTATAGCTCCCTGAAAAACAGACGTACGGGAAAAATCGGCGTATGATACAGGAGCGCAGAAACAGAATATATTCATAGAACAAAAGGAGTAGGATATGGCTAAACTGGTAATTAACCCTGAAAAAAAGCGCAGCAAAATTCACAAAGAGATTTACGGGCATTTTTCGGAGCATCTTGGAAGATGTATTTACGAAGGGATTTATGTAGGGGAGAATTCTCCGATTCCGAATAAAAACGGAATGCGTGTCGATGTGGTGGAGGCACTGAAAAAAATTAAGGTTCCGGTACTGCGCTGGCCGGGTGGCTGCTTTGCTGACGAATACCACTGGATGGACGGAGTCGGTCCGAAGGAAACCCGCAAGAAGATGATCAATACCCATTGGGGCGGTGTTGTGGAAGATAACAGCTTCGGTACACATGAGTATTTTGAACTTTGTGAACAGCTTGGCTGTGAGGCGTATGTGAACGGAAATCTCGGAAGCGGCACAGTGCGCGAGATGTCCGAGTGGGTGGAGTATATGACCTTTGAAGGAATTTCACCGATGGCGGACCTGCGCCGGAAGAACGGCCGTGAGAAACCGTGGAAGGTGAAATATTTCGGCGTCGGCAATGAAAACTGGGGCTGCGGCGGAAATATGAATCCGGATTATTATGCAAATGAATATCGCAGATATCAGACATACGTGAGAGATTATAAGAAGGATCAGCATATCAATAAGATCTGCTGTGGACCGAATGTGGACGATTATGAGTGGACCAGTGAGGTATTGAAAACATGCTTCCATCACTGTGAGGATAAATTCCACGGATTCATGGATGGGCTGTCACTGCACTATTATGTTTTCCCGGAGGGATGGGATATCAAAGGAAGTGCAACGGATTTCGATGACAAGGTATGGTATAAGACCCTGAGCAAGGCTTACTTTATGGATGAACTGATTCGCAACCATGGAGCGATTATGGATCAGTATGATCCGGATAAGAAGCTTGGAATGATTGTTGATGAGTGGGGAACGTGGTATACGGTTGAGCCGGGTACAAATGAGGGATTCCTGTATCAGCAGAACACGATCCGCGATGCGCTTGTTGCGGGCATGACACTGAATATCTTCAACAAACATTCTGACCGTGTGAAGATGGCCAATCTGGCGCAGATGGTAAATGTGCTTCAGTCCGTGATTCTGACAGACGGTGCCGATATGATTCTGACACCGACGTACCACGTATTTGACATGTATAAGGATCATCAGGATGCAATGCTGGTTGAGAGCTCCATTGAGTCTGAGTATATCGGACTTGAGCAGGAATACCAGGTTCCGGATCTGACGGAGTCCGTTTCTGTATCAGAGGATGGAACATTACATATTACAGTGACAAACGCTTCCCTCGACAGAGCAATTCCAGTGGAGGCAGTGATCAGCGGACGCAGTGTCAGCGAGGTATGCGCAGAGATTGTATCCGGAGAGATGCATCAGATGAATACGTTTGAAAATCCGGATAATGTACAGGTGCGTACCTTTGCGGATGTACAGATTACAGAAAGCGGTCTTTCCTTTACAATCCCATCATGTGCAGTTGTACATCTGACTGTGAGATAAGGGATGGGAGAGCTGCTCAGAGCGTGCAGGAAATGTCTTCTGCATGAGGATTCAGAGGAAGCATATTTTGAAAAGCTTGACGCCTATATTGCCGGACTGAACGCAGATGACCGTGTGGATCAGGAGCTGTACGAAAAACGGCTCCGGATCTGCCGGGACTGTCCCAATATGATAAACGGAATGTGCCGGCTCTGCGGCTGTTTTGTGGAGCTGCGTGCTGCGCTGAAGGTACGGAAATGTCCGGATGTGGAACGGCGCTGGTAGAAAAATTTTGCATAGAAAATAAAAAATGCCCGCTTTCTGCTTGTTCTGGACAGGTGAATGACTCATGAGTAAAGCGGAAAGCGGACATACAGGCATAATCTGGCAGCCTGGGCTGCTGTATACAGTGTAGTGTCAGTCGATTGGACTGTACTCAACACGTACTTTAATGTCCTGATTGTAATTGCCGAAATTTTTGCCGAACAGTGTGATCCCGCCGATGTTGCGTGCCGGTTCCTGCGTCTGGAAACGAAAACGAAGATCATCCTGTGACGTGAGCGAAAGCTGCTGCGTCGTGACATCCGAGATTTTCAGGCCGTCTATGAAAGTGCCCTTCTGATTGATGACAAGCATCTTCAGAAGCCCGTACTGGTTCCAGTTCGGGAACCACCAGGTCGGTGTAAACATGCCGTGGACATCTCCGAAATCACCGGGACTTGTCCACATGCCCAGCTTTACACCATTGAGTGAAAAGGTGATATCGGAAGGCCAGTAGCTGTTGGTACCGGGAGCTTCGCTGCTGATCTCGAAAGAAATCGTCATCTGATTGATTTTCTGACCGGGCGGCAGCATATTTGGTATCAGATAATCAATATGTCCCTTTGCAAACCATACGATCTGAGCATCCACGTGACTCGGATGTGCGAAATAGCGCGGATCATCGACCTCACCGATCAGCTTCTTTGCCGTGGAAAGCCCGCAGGTCGGAAAAACAGAGTAATTAAAATAATGTCCGATCGGAATATCGATGGAGTAGCTGTCACTCTGAGCCTTCGCATCCTTCGCAAGGATATCGACCAGTATTTTATCAACGTTAACGCGGCAGACCTTCTGGTTGCCATGGCCTGCATGTTCGCTGAGAATAGTGACAATGCCGCTTTCCTCCAGCTTTTTTACGTGGCTGGTCAGAGCGCCGTTGGTGATACCGAGACGTGAAGCAAGCTCATTCATGTTCATCTCCTTGTTTTCAAGGAGCAGCTTGATCAGTTTGATACGAAGCTCGGATCCGAGTGCCTTAAAAATCGGAATGCCGTCGTCAAGATTTTTTATATAGAGCATTTATATGCTCCTTTCTCTGAAAGTGCTTGATTTTTCGCTATTGTTATATTATAACGAATTTTAGATATTTCTGCAACTGTAATTCGTAAAAATGTACATACAACTTAGAGGAGGTTTTACAATGAGCAAAAACACAACATTAAAGTACAATGAACCCTGGATTCTGCAGCGTGCAGATCCGTACGTGTACCGTCATACGGACGGTTACTACTATTTTACCGCATCCATTCCGTCATATGACAGGATTGCTCTGCGCAGATCCGAGACACTGGCCGGCCTGGCAGATGCAGAGGAAGTAACGGTCTGGACAAAGCATGAGAAGGGCATTATGAGTGAGCACATCTGGGCTCCGGAGCTTCATTATCTGGATGGCAAATGGTACATTTATTTTGCAGGCGGTGAAGCTGACAATATCTGGAATATCCGTCCTTACGTCCTGGAGTGCGAGGGAGAAGATCCTCTGGCAGGTCCGTGGGTGGAAAAGGGAAAAATGCAGCGTGCAGACGATGATATTTTCTCCTTTGAGGCATTTTCATTGGATGGAACAGTTTTTGAAAATAAAGGACGGCTCTACTATGTGTGGTCAGAAAAAGTAAGTGTAGGACCACAGATCGCAAACCTTTACATCGCAGAGATGGAAAGTCCGTGCAAGCTGAAGACTGTCCAGGTGCTTCTCACCTCTCCGGATTATGACTGGGAGCGCATCGGTTTCTGGGTAAATGAGGGACCGTTTGTTATTAAGCATGACGGGAAAATCTATCTGACCTACTCTGCTTCAGAGACAGGTCCGGATTACTGCATCGGTATGCTGACTGTGGATGAGGATGCAGATCTGCTTGATCCGCGTGCATGGACAAAAGAGCGATATCCGGTATGCAAAACGGACGTATCCAGGGGAATTTACGGACCGGGACATAACTGCTTTACAACGGATGAGGAAGGAAATCCGGTCATGATTTACCATGCCCGTACAGAAGAAAAGATTGTAGGAGATCCTCTGTACAATCCGAACCGTCATGCTATGATCATGAAAATCAGATTTGATGAGAAGACGGGAAAACCGATTTTCTCCTATGAAGACTGATACAGATAAAACTGCGTAATATACAGGAACCGCCGTGCAGGATTGATTATCCGCCGGCGGTTTCTGGCATTATGTTTACTGTGGATCCGGCGAAAATTCCACAGTCATTCGGATATTCTGATTGTGGTCTCCAAAGCCGCGTCCGTACAGTGTCAGTCCCCGGGCATTTTGTCTGTCGGGATGGACACTGAAGCGGAATTTCAGAATAGACTGTGCGTTCAGATTCAGATCACGCACCGTCACGTCGGACAACTTCTGTCCGTCCAGCCATGTCCCTTCTGTATTGATGGTCAGATTTTTCAGGATACCGTACTGATTCAGAAAGCTGTACCACCATGCCGGGTTATGAAAACCACGTCGGCCGCCATAGTCACCCGGACATGTCCAGATACCGAGAGATACCCCGTTGAGAGAAAACTCAATATCAGAAGGCCAGTCGTTATTGAATCTGGGAGCTTCCGAAGAAACCTCAAAAGAAAGAGAAAGATGATCAATACGATGGTTTACCGGGATCGAATTAGGGAGTATATATTCTATGTAACCGGTTGTGAACCAGAGGATACCTGCATGAAAATGGTCAATGCGTGCAAAAGAACGTGGTTCATCTACCTGGCCGAGAAAAGAGGTTGCGGAGGCAAGACCACAGGTAGGTGTAATATCAAAATCAGAATAATGACCAATCGGTATTTCTTCCAGGATGACCGGTGCCAGATTGGCAAGAGGGTCCAGGCTGATCAGAAGCTGTTCCATGGCAGGATAGCAGCATTTCTGTGTGCCGTGAGAAGCAGGTGCATCCTCAAGACGGATCAACCCGCAGTCCCGCAATTTTGCCACATGCGGGCTTAAGGTGCTGATGGATATATTGAGGCTGGAAGCGAGCTGCTTGAGATTAATTCCGTTCTGCCCGAGAATCAGATCCATGATCTGAATACGTATTTCGGAGCTCAGAGCCTGGAAAACAGGGAGCTGTGCATCGAGAGAGTCAGAGTTTATCATAGAAAAAACCTCCTTTGGAGACAGAAATA